>NZ_OZ038525.1:2782500-2907500 GCF_964036645.1 Tenacibaculum sp. 190524A02b
GTTGCTTAAGTAACTCTAAAAGTCACAACACAAAATTTACCACAACTCGTTTTGGTAACGTACTGGGGTCAAATGGCTCTGTTATACCTCTTTTTAAAAAACAAATTGAAAACGGAGGTCCTTTAACAGTTACACACAAAGATATTACACGCTATTTCATGACTATTCCTGAAGCTTGCAGACTGGTTTTAGAAGCAGGAACTATGGGGAATGGAGGAGAAATATACATTTTTGACATGGGGAAATCTGTTAAAATATTTGATATTGCTAAAAGAATGATTCTCCTTTCTGGACTTAGATACCCTGATGATATAGATATTAAAATTACTGGTCTTCGCCCTGGTGAAAAACTATATGAGGAACTTTTAGCTAATGGAGAAAACACGACCCCTACCTATCATGAAAAAATAATGATTGCCAAAAATCAAGAAATTAACTATTCCATAATTTCTAAAAAAATAATAGACTTGTGTGAAAGTAATAAAACTCATAACAACCACAAAACAGTTCAACTTATTAAGGATATTGTTCCTGAGTACATATCTAACAATTCTATATATGAAAAGTTAGACTCTTCAATAAAAAATTAAATTTGTACATTCGCGAAAAATTATAAACAAATGCAAAGGATAAAAAAAATTGTTTTAGTTTTTACACTAGCAATTCTCTCATCTTGCGTCTCTAAAAAGGAAATCGTATATTTTCAAAACGACCAAATAGAACAAGCAAAAATCTCCAATAGTTTTAAAACAATCTTTAAACCAGATGATTTGTTACAAATAACTATCTCGGCTTTGGATCTGGATGCTGTAAAACCTTTTAACTTGCCAGCTGTTACTTATAACACTGCTACAAACAGTGTTTCAGGAACTCCTAAACAACAAGCTTATTTAATAGATAATGAAGGGTATATAGATTTCCCTATACTAGGAAAATTAAAAATAGGAGGATTAACAAGACCAGAAGTAATTAATTTACTTAGAAATAAGTTAGATCCTGAATACATTAAAAACCCCACTATTAATATACGAATTGCAAATTTTTCAGTTAGTGTGTTGGGGGATGTAAAAACACCTGGTACTTTTACTATCCCTAATGAAAGAATCACCATATTAGAAGCTGTTGGCTTAGCTGGAGATTTAAACATTTCTGGAATTAGAGATATTGAGGTTATCAGAGAAGAGGGTTCTGAAAAAAAGGTCTACAAAATAGATTTACGCTCTAATAAAATCTTTACCTCTCCTGTTTACTATTTACAACAAAACGACGTTGTATATGTAAAACCAAACAAAGCCAAATCTCAATCTGCATCTTACAATCAAAATACAGGACTATTCATTTCTATAGGTTCAGTTTTGGTTGCTTTAATTTCAGTTTTAACAAGATAATAAAATGGAAAAAGATCAGAAATATACAAAAGGAATTCAAGATAACGATACTATTAATATTAGAGCCGAATTAGAAAAATATTTAATTCATTGGCGTTGGTTTGCTCTTGGCGTTTTTTTAGCAATCATTGGTGCTTTTCTTTTTTTAAGATATAGCACTCCAAAATATAGTGTTTCTTCTACTATTTTAATTAAAAATGATAAAAAAGGAGGTATTTCTGAAGAATTAGCTGCTTTTGAAGACTTAGGTATTGTTGGGGGGTCAAGCAAAAATATTGATAATGAAATTGAAATTATCAAGTCGAGAAAACTAATATCTGACGTTATTAATAAATTGAACTTAGATATTACCTATCACTCTGAAGGTAGAATAAAAGAAAGTGAAATTTATAACAACAAACCTATTTCTATTAACTTTGAGAATGTTAAAAAAGAACTAGACTCTGTTATATCAATTAAAATAATTTCAGATCAAAAGTTTGAATTATTTAATCAAGAAGAAACTAAGGTTTCAGAAAATACTTTTGGACAATTAATAAATAATTCTTTGCTAAAAGGATTAACTATAAGTAAAACTAACTCTTTTACAGAAAAGAGTATTGGTAATAAAATAAAAATTAGTGTTCGCTCTATCAATAAGATAATAGACTCTTACAGAAAGGCTATTTCTATAAACCCTATTAATAAAAAATCTAGCGTTCTAAAATTATCATTACAATCAACTGTTAAAGAAAAAGCTGAAGACATTTTAAATGAGTTGGTTGAGCAGTATAACATAGATGCTATTAATGATAAGAAAAAAGTTTCAAAAAAGACAAGTGATTTTATTACTGAAAGACTTCAAAGTATAGGTACTGAATTAAGTAGAATTGATGATAATGTTAAAAAATTCAAGAAAAACAATAACATTACTGATATAGAAGCTGAAGCTCAGTTAATTTTACAAACCAATACTTTAAATAGACAAAAAGTAATTGAGGCATCTACACAATTAGATTTAGTAAAAGCACTTAATAAAGAAGTTAATACTAATGATGATTTATTACCTAGTAACTTAGGACTTGATGAACCTAACATTGCTAAATCTATTAATGAGTATAATCAACTAATACTTCAAAAAAAGAGGTTATTAAAGAGTGCTGGTGAGAAAAATACAGTAGTCATTGAAGTTCAAGATAACATTAACAATATCAAGTCTTCATTAAAGAAGAGTCTTCTCAATCGAGAAAGATTATTAGAAATAAACCTGGGCAACCTTAAAAGAGAATCTGCTAGATCTAATTATAAAATTTCCTCTATACCTAATCAGGAACGTAAATACCTTGATATTGCTCGTCAACAAGAAATTATAGCTGGCTTATATTCTTATTTATTAAAGAAAAAAGAAGAAACAGCTATTTCATTAACAGCTACTGCTCTTCCAAATGCAAAAATTATTGATAAAGCTTATGGTTCTGATATACCTGTAAGCCCTAAAAAGAAAATCATCCTTTTAGCTTCATTATTATTAGGAATAATCATTCCTTTTATTATAATCTACTTAAGAGATTTGTTAGATACTAAAGTCCATACTAAAAGAGATATTGAAGAATTAACAAATATCCCTTTCTTAGGTGATATTCCACATTCAGAAATTAAAGAAAAAATAGTTATCAATGCAAGTGCAAGATCAAGTATCGCTGAAGCTTTTAGGCTAATTCGAACAAACTTAGAGTTTATGATTCCTAATACAGATACTAAAGAAGGGAAAACTATTTTTGTCACCTCAACTACTAGTGGTGAAGGAAAATCATTTACGTCTATTAATTTAGCGTCTTCTTTGTCATTATCAGGTAAAAAAGTGATTCTTGTTGGTATGGATTTACGAGCTCCCAAAATAACAGAATACCTAGAAATACCTGATCGTAAAGGTATTACAAACTTCATTACTAATAACAATATAAATTTAGACTCTTTAAAATTTAACATTCCTGAAATTCCTAGCTTAGATATAATTTCATCTGGAGCTATCCCTCCAAACCCAGCAGAATTATTAATGAATTCTAGAATTAAAGAAATATTCACTGAGTTAAAACAACAATATGATTATGTAATTATAGATACAGCTCCAGTAAACTTAGTAACCGATACTTTATTAATAGCAAAAAATGCTGATTTAGTCATCTATGTAACCAGAGCTAACTACCTAGACAAAAGAATGTTAGTTGTACCTCAAACATTATATAGTGACAAAAAATTACCAAATCTTGCTATTATACTAAATGATACAGATATAAAAAGAGGTTATGGTTACGGATATGGATACGGATACGGTTATGGATATGGAATTGCAGATGACATTGGTACTAAACCTTGGTATAAAAAATTATTTTAATAAAAAGGAGGCTAATTAATAAGCCTCCTTCTTTAATTTAAATAGTTGTCTCGTCCTGAAATAGCGTTACACAATTATGTAACATTATGAATGACAATATTTACCGCAAACGTACACAGAAAGATTATACTATGAGTTTTAAACTTTCGGTTGTATCGGAAGTAGAAAAAGGCGAACTAACTTACAAACAGGCTCAACTTAAATATGGGATTCAAGGTCGTAGCACTGTTTTAGTATGGTTAAGAAAATATGGTAACTTTGATTGGGATCATCAAACACCATCTACTATGCCAAAATCGCCAGAACAAAAACTATTAGAGTTAGAACAAAAATTACGTCAATTAGAAAAGCAAAATAATCGTTTAAAAGCTCAAGCAGCAGCAGTAGAGAAGAAAGCGATACTATTTGATATGATGATTGATTTAGCTGAGAAAGAGTATAAGATTCCTATCAGAAAAAACTCCAAAACCGAGTAATTGATATGTTTGTTTTACAAAAGAAAGAAAGTATTTCTTCCACCTGTAAATTACTCGGGTTTAGTAGGCAGGTGTATTATCGAGCTAATTATAGAGTTACCAAAGCTCACACCATAGCCAATAAGGTTGTTGAGTTGGTTAAGGATGTAAGAATGGAACAGCCAAGAATTGGAACAAGAAAACTGTATTATATTCTTTCAGAAGAATTAGGCAGTTTAGGTGTAGGAAGGGATCGATTATTTGATATTTTACGAGCTAATAAACTATTGATAAAACGACAAAAAAGTTACCATATTACAACCAACTCACATCATCGTTTTAGAAAACATGCTAATCTTATTGAAACTTTGGAAGTAAATCGACCAGAACAAGTATGGGTAGCAGATATTACTTATTTAGGGAGCCGTAAAAAACCTATGTATTTATCATTAATTACAGATGCATATTCTAAGAAAATTGTGGGATACCATTTGGATAAAACTTTAGCGGTGAACTCAACTGTAAAAGCCTTGGTCATGGCTATAAAAAACAGAGTATATCCAGAGAAGGAACTTATCCATCATTCAGATAGAGGGATACAGTACTGTAGTAACATCTATCAAGATATTTTGTCAAAACAAAAGCTTAAATGCAGTATGACAGAATCATATGATCCATATCAAAATGCCATAGCTGAAAGGGTTAATGGAATCTTGAAACAAGAGTTCTTTACCAATACTACAAATCTAGATATTAAGATAATGGAGAAAATAGTAAAACAATCAATAACTATTTATAACTCTAAAAGACCGCATTGGTCATGTCATTTTAAAACTCCTGACCAAGCACATCAACAAAACATTATGAAAATAAAATCATATCGAAAAAAAACATCATCTAAAGCTATAACTTTAGATGATGTTTAATATATTTAATCAATAAATAACTGTAACGGTTATTTAGGACTAGTCAAGTTCATTATTTCTAATTAAATTTTTTATTTTGTTGACTACTTTCTTGTCTCCTATCTTTTTTAACAATCTCAAATGATTCATATGATGCGTATCTGTTCCTACAAAATCATATAAATTTTCGCTAAGTAATTTCTGTGTTATCTTCTGGACTCCTTTACCATATTGCTCTGTTAAAGACAATAAATTGAGTTGAAAAACACATCCCGCTTTTTTTAGTTTATAATACTGTTGAAAATCATTGTGATAAAAATTATAACGTTCAGGATGCGCCAAAACAGGTTTATAACCTTTTAATTGGATATCAAACAATATTTCATATAAGTTAAAAGGTGCATTAAAGTAAGACATCTCAACTAAAACATAATTATCTTTTAATGTAAGAATATCATCACGCTTAAGCCTCTCAACAAATTGCTCAT
This sequence comes from Tenacibaculum sp. 190524A02b, assembly GCF_964036645.1. Classification (NCBI taxonomy): domain Bacteria; kingdom Pseudomonadati; phylum Bacteroidota; class Flavobacteriia; order Flavobacteriales; family Flavobacteriaceae; genus Tenacibaculum; species Tenacibaculum vairaonense. The sequence goes on from NZ_OZ038525.1 coordinate 2,788,111, forward strand.
CCATCATATATTCAGCTGCAGCTGTAAATGAAATATCATTCATCCCTCTTTTCAACAATTCTTTTTTAACTTCGGTTTCTTTTTCTTTGATTAACTGAGATGAGTTGGGATACACATCACCTAATACATGAGGTGTTGTTATAAAATTCTTAATTCCATAAGAATACATTTTCTCTATCAATTCAATTGAGTTTTCTATACTTTTAGCTCCGTCATCAATACCTGGTAACAAATGTGAATGTATGTCTACAAAACTATCATTAAAAACCTCATTTAACGGCAATTCTTTTTTCTTAAAAAAGATCATACGCTTTCATATTTAAGTTACAAATTTACAGTTTTTATTCAATCAAAAATCAATCCAATTCCTTATTAGTTTCTTTCAAAATCATTTTGTTTAAAATATTGGTTAGTTTATATTTGAAAAAAACTTCAAATGATACTAATCGCAGACGGTGGTTCAACTAAAGTGGACTGGGTAGCTATTGATGCTAATAAAAATGAAATTTTTAGAACGAGAACATTAGGTTTAAATCCCAATGTAGTATCAAAAGATGAACTTTACAACCGAGTTATAAAAAACGAACTATTAAACCTTAACAACGAAAAAGTTAATCAGGTTTACTTTTATGGTGCTGGTTGTGGAACTAATACACCTAAAGAGATATTAAAAGAAACCCTATCCTCTTTTTTTTCTAAAGCTACCGTTGAAATAGAAGAAGACATAATTGGAGCTGTTTATGCTTCCTCAGGGAAAAACGAGTCAATTGTATGTATTTTAGGAACTGGATCTAATAGCTGTTATTATAATGGACATAAAGCTGAATATGTTTGCCCTGCTTTAGGGTATACTTTAATGGATGAGGCTAGTGGTAATTATTTTGGAAAAAAATTACTTCGTGATTATTTTTACAAACAAATGCCAAAACAAACTGCTTCTAAATTTTCAGATAGTTTCAGCTTGAATCCAGATGAAATTAAACACCATCTATATAAAGATGAAAACCCTAATAGATATTTAGCAACATTTGCTAAGTTTTTAATAGAAAATAAAAATGATAATTATGTAATAGAATTGGTTAAAAACGGTTTTAGAACATTTTTCAACTATCACATAAAATCTTATCAAAAACATCAGCAATTACCTATTTATTTTATAGGGTCGATAGCTCATTTTTTTGAAGATATTCTAAATGAAATAGCTTTAGAAGAAAACGTTAATATTAAAGGAGTAATACAAAGACCTATTGATAATTTAATAGATTTTCATCGTTCTAATTTATAACAATTCAATCACTCTTTCTAAAGCCATACCTCTTGACCCTTTAACAAGAATTGTTGTGTTTTTTGATAAATTTAATCCTTTAAAGCTATCTCTAAACTCTTCAAAAGTTTTATTTTGTATTAGAGTTGTATCAACTTGATTAAAATGTTCTCCTACTAAAAAAGAATAATTAAATTTATAACTAGAGACTAAATCAGCTATTATCTGATGTTCTTCTAAACTCTTCTTTCCCAACTCAAACATATCCCCTAATACAACTATTTTAAAATCACTTTCCTGTTCACTAAAACTTTCTAAAGCATTCTTCATACTCGTTGGATTCGCATTATAGGCATCTAAAATTACTTTTAAGTTATTTTTTTCTATGATTTGAGATCTATTATTCTTTGGAACATATTCCTCAATAGCCTCTTTTATTTTCTCAATATTTAGTTTAAAAACTTTCCCTATGGTTATTGCTGCACAAATATTAGTATAATTATACTTTCCTATTAGATTACTCTTTATATTGATTCCCAAGAAGTCTAAAATAACGTATGGAGAAGATGAAATATATTTTAAAGATTCATCAAATAAAACTCTATGTATTTTTTTTGTTCTTTCCGACTGAATTTCATCATTTGGGTTTACAATAACTATTTTATTGTTTTCTCTTAAAAAATCATAAAGCTCAGATTTTGCTTTAATCACTCCTTCTACAGAACCAAAACCTTCAAGATGTGCTTTACCAAAGTTTGTGATATAACCATATGTAGGATTTGTAATTCTAGACAACATAGCAATTTCACCATGATTATTAGCCCCCATTTCTACCACACCTATTTCTGTTTTGTCATTCATAGACAATAAGGTTAATGGTACTCCAATATGATTATTTAAATTCCCTTTAGTAGCTACAACATTATATTTTTTACTTAATACCGAATATATTAGCTCTTTTGTTGTTGTTTTACCATTGCTACCTGTTAAACATACTATAGGAATAGCTAGCTTGTTTCTATGATAATTGGCTAGTTCTTGTAATGTTTTTAAAACATCATTAACCAATATAGTTCTATCATTAATAAAATACTCCTTTTCATCTATTACAGCATAAGAGGCTCCTTTTTCTAATGCTTCTTGAGCAAATTTATTTCCATTAAAATTACCACCTTTTAAAGCAAAAAAAACTGCTCCCTTTCTAATACTTCTAGTATCTGTATCTACTATATAGTTATTAGCATATATTTTGTAAATTCCCTCTATATTCATTCTGTAAAAATAAGAAACCTCATTGAAAACAATGAGGTTTAAATTATTTAGATATTTTTATTATTATTTATTTGTATACCTAGGTGTCGCAGTTTTTCTCTTGTTCATCATCATAGGTCCCATTTTGTCTGTAGCACATCTAAAACCTATATAATTGGTTGCCATATACTCTGGAAAATACCTTCTCTGTGCAGGATCTAACCAGTATTCTCTATCAGCCCAAGAACCTCCCTTAAACACTCTAGATTTATCACTAATTAAAGTAGTTCTTCTTTTCCCATCGTATTGGAAGTTATCAATTACTCTACCTAATGAGTCTTTTTCAGCTTCAGGTTTAGTAGGTGAGTTATACATTCTTGGAGTACCTGTTAACTGATCCTTATCTAAATCATAGAACTTAGATGAAGCTTGGTCTCCATCTCCTAAGCTAGAATTATCTGCTAAGTTATAGTTTCTTCTCATGTAAGTATCTTCCTTGGTAATAGGAATATATTTAACACTTCCTGGTAAATCCTTAGGAACAATTCTTCCATTTTCTAGTGTATCATATTCTATTTCTCCTACCTCATCACCAACAATAACAACTTTACCATCTTCGTTAATTAACTTCTTTGTAAAGATATTACCTCTAAAATAATTAAAATCATTAGCTTCAGAGTCAATAATAGGTCTATAAACATCTGATACCCATTCAGCAACATTACCTGACATGTCATATAAACCAAAAGCATTTGGCGGATAACTTCTAACAGCATTAGGAATATCAGAACCATCACTACTCCATCCAGCGATACCACTATAATTACCTTTTCCTTGCTTAAAGTTTGCTAACTGATCTCCTCTTCTTCTCTTATCTCTATCTCTAGTATATTTACCACTCCATGCATACTTCTTTCTACCTCTAATATTGTTATACTCTCTATTTTCAAAAATAGCTTTTGCTGCATATTCCCATTCTACTTCAGTTGGCAGTCTAAACTTTTGAGCTAAAATACCATCTGTAGAAGTAACTTGTCTTCCTGTAAATGATCCTTTTTCTGGTTTAGGCTCACCTTTTTTTCTTGGAACAGGTAATCCTTTTTTATAGATAGTAGAATCTCCATCAAATAAAGCATAAGGATCTGTTAAGTAAGTATCCGTATCAAAATTATTTTTTCCTTTAAACTCAAGAGAATCTTCTTTAAAGATATTTTTAATAATACCTTTATCCATTAATATTTTCAAGTTTACAGCATTTGTACGCCACTTACAATACTTATTAGCTTGAATCCAACTAACACCAACTACTGGGTATTCTGCGTAAGAAGGATGACGTAAATAACTTTCAGATAACAAGTTTGTATTACCTAATCCTTTTCTCCATACTAATGTATCTGGTAATACAGAGTTATAGATATTTTTAAATTGATCTTCTTCTGGTGGGAAGATATCTTTAGTATATTGAGTAAAAAGTAAGTACTCTGAATTCGTTACCTCAGTTTCATCCATATAAAAAGAACGTACATGCATTTGTCTTGGAGTTGTATTCCAATCAAACATAACATCATCCTGAACCAATCCCATGGTAAACGTACCTCCTTCTATATGTACCATTCCTGGAGGAACATTTTTTCCTGCCTTATACTTTCCCTTTAAATAACCACCATAACTAGGGTCATTAAAGTTCCATCCTGTCAATTCTGATTGACCAGAACCACCTTTTTTACTACTACAAGATGTAATTAGTAATCCCGTAATGGCCAACAAACTGAATAATTTTAACGTACTTTTCATGTATTTTTAACTATTTTTAAGGGTGTTGCAATTTACAATATTTATCATTCCTAACAACTAAAATTACTTATATTTTCAAACTTCTTGAATTAAAAACACTGTCTATGCTAGACATCAAAACGATACTTTTTAAACTTTATTATCAATAATTACAGAAAAAGATTAAAATAACTAACATTAAAATTCGTTATTTTGTAACGAATTATGAAAAAATTATTTATTCTTTATTTACTTTTTCCTTTAATGGGAATGAGTCAATCGAATTCAGTTCTATCAAATGGCAACTGGTATAAGTTTTCTATTAATACCACCGGTATTTTTAAAATTGACGCTTCTTTTCTAAGTCAGTTAGGTATTGACATTAATACTGTAAACCCTAAAAATATAAAAATTTTTGGAAATGGAGGTAATATGCTCCCTCAAAAAGTGGATACTTTTAGACATAACGATTTACAAGAGAATGCTATTTATGTGCATGGTGAAAGTGACAATACTTTTAATCAAGATGATTTTATTCTGTTTTATGGTCTTGGCCCGCATCATTGGTCAGTGGACCCAGTATCTTCAAATGTCTCTCACATACAAAACATATATAGTGATAAAGCGTACTACTTTTTAACCATTGATAATTCTCCAGGTAAAAGAATAACTACTTTAACACAACCAACTCAAAACAGTATAAAAACAATCAACTCATATAATGACTATACTTTTCACGAAGTAGAAACACGAAATCTTTTTGCTGTTGGTAGAGAATGGTTTGGAAAAGATTTTAGTTTTGAAAATTCACAAAGTTTTAAAATAAACTTTCCTAAACAATTGTCTGGCACTAATCTTAAAGTTAAAGTAAGTGCTGCTACTATTTCATCATTAGTTTCAAACATGACTATTTTAGCTAATGGAAATAACTTAACTAATATAAGCTTTCCTGCTGCTTCTATTTCTGGAGTAAGTTCGTTAGCAACTCATAGAACTGGGGAAGGCACTATTCCTTCCAACACCTCTGACTTTGTTGACATTAACATAACATACAATAATAATGGTTTGCCCTCTGCTAAAGCATATCTTGACTTCATAGAGGTTAGTGGCTTTAAAGAGTTAAAAGCAATAGGAAATCAATTTTCCTTCCGTAGTTTTGAAGTAAATAACACTACTGGAACTGTTGAGTATCAAATTCAGAACGCTAACAATATTAATCAGCTTTGGAATGTATCTAACTCTATTTCTCCCCAAAGTATTGAAAACTTAAATTCTTCTTCAAATGTTTTTTCATTTAAAGCCAATGGGGGCACTTTAGAAGAATATGTAGTAGTTAACTACAACAACACTTTTACACCTGTAAAAGAATCAAACGGAAAAATAGCAAATCAAAACTTACGTGCTTTAAAAGATATACAATACCTAATTATTACCAACAATTCTTTATCTAGTGAAGCAAACAGGCTAGCTAACTATCATAAAAATAATTCTAACTTAACCACAAGTGTAGTAACTCTTGATAAAATTTATAATGAATTTGCTTCTGGAGCTCCTGACATTACTGGCATAAGGGATTTTATTAAGCATTTACATGACACCTCTTCTAACGACAGAAAGCTTAAATATGTATGTTTTTTTGGTGATTCCTCATACGATTATAAAGACAGAATCATTGACAACAACAATATTGTACCTACATATCATGCACCAGAAAGTTTTAACCTGGTTACTTCATTTGTTACAGATGATTATTATGTAATGATAGAACCTAATGAAGGTGAAATGTGGAGTGCTCATACTATTGATATTGCTTCTGGAAGAATACCAGTAACTTCTATACAACAAGCCTCTGCTGTTGTAAATAAGATTTTAAATTATTACAGCAACAAAACTTTTGGTGATTGGCGAAACACCATTACACTATTAGCTGACGATATTGACCAAGATGCTGATAAATCTTTACAGTCTGGATTAGAAGAAGTTGCTGATTCAATAAAAAAACACAAACCTATCTTCAATATTAACAAGCTATATGCTGATGCCTTTAAACAAGAAAACTCCTCTGGAGGTGAAAGATATCCTCAAGTTAAAAATGCTGTAAGCAATACTATTGAAAACGGCACTTTAATTTTTGATTATTTTGGACATGGTGGAGAAGATGGTTTAGCTGGGGAAAGATTATTAGAAATCCCGCAAATTGAAGCTTTGAATAATTTTAATACTTTGCCTTTATTTATTACTGTTACTTGTGAATTTTCTAGGTTTGACAATCCTCTTAGAGTAACTGCAGGGGAAAAATTATTCTTAAATCAAAATGGAGGAGCTGTTAGCATGGTTACAACTACGAGAGATGTATACATTAATGTAGGGGAACAGTTCAATAAAGATTTAACCAAACACATTTTAGGATTTGATGGTTCAACAAATACAATAGCCCAAGATTTAGTTAAGGCAAAAAATCAGACGTCTAGTATTCAAAAATTCTTCATTTTCTTTTTTGGTGATCCAGCAATGAAACTTGCTATACCTAAACCCAATATATTAATTACTAAAATTAACGATAAAGAGATTACACAATCTATAGATACTTTAAAAGCTCTTTCTAAAGTTACTTTTGAAGGAATTGTTACTGATAACTCTAATACAGTCTTAACTAATTTTAATGGCGAACTATCTACAACCGTTTTTGATAAATCTATAGACAAACAAACCTTAGATAACGATGGTTTTGGTGTTATTAATACATTTGACTCACAGGAAAGCAAATTATTTAGAGGAAAATCTTCCGTAAATAATGGGCTGTTTAAATTTGAATTTATTGTTCCTAAAGATGTTAAAATAGCTTACGGAAAAGGTAAAATTAGTATGTATGCTAATAACAACAGCATAGATAAAGGTGGTGCTAATTTTGATGTAACTGTTGGTGGCATCAATGAGAATGCTCCAGAAGACAACACTGGTCCAGAAATTCAAGCTTTTATGAATGATGAGTCTTTTATAGATGGTGGCAACACCAATGCTTCTCCTAATCTTGTATTAAAGCTATCTGATATAAGTGGAATAAACACCTCTATTACTGCTGTAGATCATGATATTGTCGCTATTTTAGATGGCAATGAATCTGAACCTATTGTTTTGAATGATTATTATCAAACCGAATTAGATGATTTCACTAAAGGGAATGTTTCTTATAAACTTAGAAACTTAACTACAGGACCTCATACTTTAAAAATAAAAGCTTGGGATACCTACAATAATTCGTCAGAGACAACGTTAAACTTTGTGGTTGTGAGCGATGCAGGCTTAACATTAACAAATGTGTTGAATTACCCAAACCCATTTGTTAACTATACTGAGTTCTGGTTTAATCATAACAAGCCAAATGAACCTTTAGAGGTACAAGTACAAGTTTTTACTATTTCAGGAAAATTAGTTAAAACAATTAATAAAATATCTCAAAACACTGGAAACCTATCAAGAGAGATTACTTGGAATGGTTTAGATGATTTTGGGAATAAACTAGCAAAGGGAGTATACATATATAAATTAAAAGTCAAATCAACAATAGCAAATATAGTATCAGAAAAGTATGAAAAACTAGTCATACTTTAATAAATACAAAATTATATATTTGCATTGTCAACAATCAAAATTATAAATGAAAAAATTAACGATTCTTCTATTATTTTTAGCAGTAACTTTTACATCTAAAGCACAGCAACAAGGTATTACAACTGCAACACCTTTCTTATTAATTACACCTGATGCTCGCGCTGGTGGTATGGGAGACATTGGTGTAGCTACTTCATCTGATGCTTTTGCTATTTTTCACAACCCGGCAAAAACAGCTTTTAATGAAAATGAAATTAGTATTGGTTTAAATTACACACCTTGGTTGCGTAATTTAACAGACGACATCTTTGCTGGAAACTTATCTTATGTACACAGATTTAAAGAAAATTCTGCTTGGGGAGTTGATATTAAATATTTTTCTTTAGGGAAAATTGACTTAACTGATAATTCAGGAGCTTCAACAGGAACCATTAACCCTAATGAATTTGCTATAACTGGTATTTATTCTTTAAAGTTAAGTGAAACGTTCTCTATGGGAGTTGGTTTAAAATACATAAACTCAAACTTAGATGTTTCTAGTAACTTAGACGCAGTTAATTCATTTGCTGTAGATGTATCTGCATATTATAGATCTGAAGAAGAAAACTTCGGAACATTTAATGGACGTTATAGATTAGGTTTAAACATCACCAATATAGGACCTAAAGTAAGCTACACGCCGGATCAACAAAACTTCATTCCAACTAACTTAAAGTTTGGTGGTGGTTTTGATTTTATTTTTGATGATTACAATTTGTTAGGTTTAAATTTAGAGTTTACTAAATTATTAGTTCCATCTGACCCTACATCTACTAAAGGATGGTTTGATGGTATGTTTAGTTCATTAGGTGATAGACCTTTTAGTGAAGAACTACAAGAAATTACTTGGGCTTTAGGTGCGGAATATTTATACAATAAAGCTTTTGCGTTAAGAGCAGGTTATTTCCATGAAAGCGAAAACAAAGGGCAACGCCAATATTTTACTTTAGGGGCAGGTTTTAAAGCTAGAGCATTCTCATTAGATTTATCATATTTAATGAATGCCTCTGACGTAAACAACCCATTAGAAAACACATTACGTTTTTCTTTATCATTTGATTTAGGAGAGATTTATGAAGATTATTAAAATTCATTTTTTTTAGTAACTTCGTAAAAAATATAAGAGCTGTCTAATTAGACAGCTTTTTTTGACTAGAACATTCATGAAAAAAATAGACATATCAACCTCTGCCATAGTTTTCGACACCATTTCACAATTATCTGAAAATGATAAAAACTTAATGGAAAAAGCTATTGAAGCAAGAAGTAAAGCTTATGCTCCTTACTCAAAATTTAATGTGGGAGCTGCAATTTTACTTGACAATGGAAAAATAATAACTGGAAATAACCAAGAAAATGCAGCATATCCTTCTGGTATGTGTGCTGAACGAGTTGCCATATGGAAAGCTGGTTCAGAACATCCAAATATGATTGTAAAAAAAATAGCCATCACAGCCGCCTCAAGTACTACAACTGTTAATAAACCTGTAGGGCCTTGTGGAGCATGTAGACAAACGTTATCTGAGTATGAAATTAATCAAAAACAACCTATAGAAATATTATTTATGGGAGAAGTAGGAAAAATAGTAAAAACAGAATCTTTACTTTCTTTGCTTCCTTTTTCCTTTGATAGTTCTTATTTATAAATTTTAGCACTGTTTTTTATTAAAATCATAAAAATTCAAAAATATCTGGCAATAAACATCTTAAAGTAATTTAAAATGTTTTCTTTGTACTCTTTCCTTAACAAAAGAGAGTATGATGAAAGCGATAATTACTGGAACAGGATCTTACATTCCTAGCATTACAAAAAACAACAATCATTTTACTGATAATGCTTTTTTAAACTCAGATGGTACACCATTTGAGAACAACAACCAAGTAATTATTGAAAAGTTCAAATCAATAACTGGAATAGAGGAAAGAAGATATGCTAAATCTAATTTAAACGCTTCTGATCTTGGTTACTTTGCTGCTCAAAGAGCTATTCAAAATGCTGGTATTAATCCTGAAGAATTAGATTATATCATACTAGCCCATAATTTTGGTGATGTTAAAGATAAAACGATTCAAAGTGATATTATTCCAAGTTTAGCTACCCGTGTTAAGCATTTACTCCAAATTGAAAACCCTAATTGCATTGCTTATGATATCCTTTTTGGTTGCCCAGGCTGGGTAGAAGGTGTTATTCAAGCGCAAGCCTTTATAAAAGCTAACATGGCTAAAAAAGCTTTGATTATAGGAGCGGAAACACTCTCTCGTGTTATTGATCATCATGATAGAGATTCTATGATATTTAGTGATGGTGCTGGTGCTTGTATATTAGAAAGTTCAAATTCAGGAAACTTAGGTATTCTTAGCCATGCTTCACAAACTTTTGCTAAAGACGAAGCTTATCATTTATTTTTTGGAAGTTCACATAACGATAATAACGACCAAGATGTTCGATATATAAAGATGCATGGTCGAAAAATATACGAATTTGCTTTATCTAAAGTGCCTGCAGCTATGAAATATGCCTTAGATCAAAGTGGAGTTCCTATAGAAAAACTTAAAAAAATATTTATCCATCAAGCTAATGAAAAGATGGACGAAGCCATAATTAAGCGTTTTTACCGTTTATATAGAAAGCCTATTCCAGAAGGAATTATGCCTATGACCATTCATAAATTTGGTAATAGTTCTGTTGCCACTGTACCTACTTTATTAGACTTAGTTTTAAAAGGAGAGCTAGAAAACCAACAAATTAATAAAGGTGATGTTATCATGTTAGCCTCTGTTGGTGCAGGTATGAATGTGAATGCCATTGTTTATAAAGTATAACTTTTTTAGCACAAAAAAACTCTTTAAAATAGTTCGTAAATCTAATTTCTAAATAGTATTTTTGCGGATGCAACAACACAATGTACTTATATTAGATTTCGGATCGCAATACACACAATTAATTGCACGCCGAGTTAGAGAATTGAACATTTATTGTGAGATTCACCCGTATAATAAAATTCCACAAAATTTAGATAACTTTAAAGCTGTTATTTTATCAGGAAGCCCATCTTCAGTTCGTTCAGAAGAAGCACCACACCCAGATTTATCAGAAATAAGAGGTAAAAAACCTTTATTAGCTGTGTGTTATGGTGCACAATACTTAGCACATTTTTCTGGTGGATTAGTAGCACCATCTAATACCAGAGAATATGGAAGAGCTAATCTTTCATATGTAAAAGAAGGAGAAACATTTTTCTCTAATATTTCTGAAGGAAGTCAGGTATGGATGAGCCATTCTGATACTATTAAAGAACTTCCAACTAATGGTGTTCTATTAGCGAGTACGCATGATGTAATAAATGCAGCTTATAAAATTGAAGGAGAAACTTCATATGCTATCCAATTTCATCCAGAAGTATACCATTCTACTGATGGAAAACAATTACTTGAAAACTTTTTAGTTTCTATTGCTGGAGTAGCACAAACTTGGACCCCTGATTCTTTTGTTGATGAAACAGTTTCAGATATAAAAGCTAAAGTTGGTAATGATAAAGTTGTTCTAGGACTTTCTGGAGGTGTAGACTCTACTGTAGCTGCTGTATTACTTCATAAAGCTATTGGAAGTAACCTTCACTGTATATTTGTAAACAATGGTTTATTACGTAAAAACGAATTTACAGATGTATTAAAGCAATACGAAGGAATGGGACTTAACGTAAAAGGTGTTGATGCTTCGGCACGTTTTTTGTCTGCCTTAGCTGGGTTATCTGATCCTGAAGCAAAACGTAAAGCCATTGGTAAAGTTTTCATTGATGTTTTTGATGATGAGGCCAATCAAATAAAAGATGCCAAATGGTTGGCACAAGGAACTATTTATCCAGATGTTATAGAATCTGTTTCTGTAAATGGAGGTCCTTCAGCAACTATTAAAAGTCATCATAACGTTGGTGGTTTGCCAGATTTTATGAAGTTAAAAATAGTTGAACCTTTACGTATGATTTTTAAAGATGAAGTTAGACGTGTTGGTGCATCTATGGGTATTGACAAAAATTTATTAGGTCGCCATCCATTTCCAGGCCCAGGATTAGCTATTCGAATTTTAGGGGATATAACTGCCGAAAAAGTTCGTATATTACAAGAAGTAGATGCTATTTTTATTAATGGCTTAAAAGAAGATGGCTTATACGATAAAGTGTGGCAAGCAGGCGCTATTTTATTACCAGTAAATTCTGTTGGTGTTATGGGAGATGAGCGTACTTATGAAAAAGTAGTAGCGCTTAGAGCAGTAGAAAGTACAGATGGTATGACGGCTGATTGGGTAAATTTACCTTATGAATTTTTACAAAAAACATCTAACAAAATAATTAATAATGTAAAAGGAGTTAATAGAGTTGTTTATGATATAAGCTCTAAACCTCCTGCAACAATTGAGTGGGAATAACGTTTTAATTTTATACTACTCGAAAAATACCTAAAAGTAAATGAAGAAATTACAGTTTTTAATTTTAACAGGAATTCTAACTTTTACCATCTCATGTGGACAACAAAAACGTTATGTTTCTTATAAGGTTCAAGAAGGTGAATCTATAAATGATATTGCGCAAAGGTTAAACATGAATAAGAAAGATTTACTTAGATTAAATCCTGATGTTGGTGATAACCCTATTGCCAATACTGTAATAGTAATTCCTAACCCTAAAATTAAAAACCGTAATTCTTCCGTTACTACCAATGAAGAGTATGCTGTTGTAAAAGAAGATAAAGAAAAAATTGAGTCTAATCCTAACACATTAGATGAAACAAAAAATCACAGTGAAAACTTTCAAACGAAAGTTGTAAAAAGTTATGAAACCCATCAAGTTCAAAAAGGAGAAACTGTATATCGTTTAACTAAACTATATAATATTTCTAAAGAAGAACTTTGTAAATTAAATCCTGAGTTTCCTGAATTAAAGAATAATGTTCTTAAAGTTGGACAAACATTAAAGGTAAAAGCAATTGAAGAAACCATAACTATTAACAAAGAAGAAGTTCTACAGCAATACTTAACACATACCGTAAAAAGTAAAGAAACTATTTTTAGTTTAACTCGTTTTTACAATATTACAAAAGAAGATTTAATTGCGCTAAACCCTGAGTATCCTGATTTAAAAGACAACAATCTTTCTATTGGTCAATTATTAAAAATTAAACCTTTAGGGGAAGTAAAAGAAACGGAAGAATTTAAATTCTATCAAGACAGCATTCAAGAAAACAGCTCTATGAATGTTGCCTTTTTATTACCTTTTAAAGCCGTAGACTTTGACACTTTAAGTGCTAAACGTATTTTTAAGGGTAATAAACTAACCAATATGGTTACTGATTTTTATATGGGTGCTGAAATGGCTATCGACTCTTTAAAGCACCAAGGAATTACTATTAATTCTTCAGTCTTTGACACTGGTAATAGAGGTAAAAATATTACTCAAATTTTAGAGAATGATGAGTTAGATAATGCTGATGCTGTTATAGGTCCTTTTTATTCTGACAAAGTTGAAAAGGTAGCTCAGAAAGTAAAAGCTCCAGTTATTTTCCCTCATTTTTCAAATAAACAGAAAAGAATATCATCTTCTAGAGTTGTTAAAGCAGCTCCTGAAAAAGATGCTTACGTTGGTTTTTTGGCCAATTATCTTAAAAACAATTATGCTGGAGAAACAATTTTTGTTGTTGGTGATGACAAAACTAGCTCTAATAAAGCCATTGCTAACTTAGTTTCTTTATTAAAAAAGCATGATTCAATTTCAACAGTTAATGTATTAAAGCCTGAGGATGGGTATATAAAAAGAGAGCGTTTTACTGATAAAATGAAGGCTGAAAAGCATAATTGGGTAATTATTACCTCTGAAGACAAGGTTGCTATTGCGGATGCCTTGAATAGCATGATTGCTTTACCTGATGATATGTCTGTTCAGGTTTTTACTACTAACAAAACAAAAACCTATGATAATGTGGATAACAATAAGTTGGCAGACATCAACTTTACCTATGTATCTACAGCATTTTCTGACGAAGAATCTTCAGATATAAAAGCTTTTTATAAAAAATACAGAAAAAAGAACAACGCTTTACCTTCAGAGTATGCCATTAAAGGTTTTGATATTACGTATGATACGCTTATTAGGTTAGCGTCTGGAGAAAGTTTGACCGATACTTTTAAAGAAGGAATTTCTTTTAGAATAGAAAACAAGTTTGATTATCATAAAAAAACTTTTGGAGGAACAACTAATAATGGTCTATTTATAGTTAAATATAATAAAGATTTAAGTTTAAGTAGATTGAAATAACTTTATAAAAACCTGCGGTAATTTTTTCTTAAACTTAGCGCAATTTACTTTCTACAATACTATCTAAAACTAAGTTCTATTAACCTAAATTTAGGTTACATTCAACAATAATTTCGGGTAATATAAGTCAAATTTTAACTCCTCATAGAGTTTTTACAAAATGGTGCTTATGTTTTATAAAATGATAAGCATCTTTTTATCAATTCATGCTTATGAGTTTATCAACTCTCTATTATGATTTTACAAACTCATAAGCATAAACTCAAACACCACTTAAACCAATCAAAAACAACAAGTTAACACCAACAAAATTATGTTCCCACTAACAAAATAAAGGATACTACTTTTTCAAACATAATACTATATTATCATAACCAACTTATCTATTTTTGAACTTAAAATGACTAATTTTTTTAAACTTAAAAACCTCACAAACTTTAAAATTTGTGAGGTTTTTAATATTACATATGAACTTATGCTTTCTAACTTTCGTACATATCTTGATAATATTTTTGATAATTTCCGCTAGTTACATTTTTCACCCAATCTTCATTGTCTAAATACCATTTTACAGTCTTCTCTATACCTTCTTCAAACTGTAATGAAGGTTCCCATCCTAATTCATCTTTTAGTTTGGTAGAATCTATAGCATACCTATAATCATGCCCTGCTCTATCTGTAACGTAAGCTATCAAACTCTCAGAAGTTCCTTCTGTTCTTCCTAAGAGTTTATCTACTGTTTTAATAATTACTTTTATTAAATCAATATTCTTCCATTCATTAAACCCACCAATATTATAAGTATCACCTAGCTTCCCTCTATGAAAAATAACATCTATGGCTCTTGCATGATCATTTACAAACAGCCAATCTCTAACATTTTCTCCTTTTCCGTACACAGGTAAAGGTTTGTTATTACAAATATTATTAATAAATAAAGGAATTAATTTCTCTGGAAATTGATACGAACCATAATTATTAGAGCAATTAGAGATTACTACTGGTAAGCCATATGTATCATGAAATGCTCTTACAAAATGATCAGAAGAGGCTTTAGATGCTGAATATGGTGAATGTGGGTCATAAGCTGTTTCTTCAGTGAAAAAACCATCTTCTCCTAAACTTCCATAAACTTCATCAGTGGAAACATGGTAGAATAGTTTACCTTCAAATTTACCATTCCATTTATTTTTAGCTGCTTGTAGTAAACTTAAAGTTCCCATTACATTTGTTTGAGCAAATGAAAACGGATCTTTAATAGACCTATCCACATGTGATTCCGCAGCTAAATGTATGACACCATCAATATCATGCTCAGTGAATATATCTTCTATTTTTTTATAATCACAAATATCTGCTTTTACAAAACGATAGTTAGGTTTATCTTCTAAATCTTTTAGATTAGCCAAGTTACCTGCATAAGTTAAAGCATCTAAATTTATAATATTATAATCAGGATACGTATTAACAAATAATCGTACTACATGCGATCCAATAAACCCTGCTCCTCCAGTAATTAATATATTCTTCATACTATTTGTTTTCTATTCTTTTAATACATTCTTTTAATGAATCTCTCCAATAAGGGATTTCAATATTGAAATCTTTTTTAATTTTAGCTTTATTTAAAAGCGAATAATTAGGTCTTTTAGCTGGTGTTGGATATTCTTTTGTTTCAATAGGATAAATAACACATTGTAATTTAGAAAAATCCATAATAGCTTTGGCAAAATCATACCAAGAAGCCACACCTTCATTTGAATAGTGATATATTTTTGCTAGCTTATTAATCTTTTCTTCCTTATCTAAAATATCTAGGCACAACCTTCCTAAATCTCTTGCATAAGTAGGCGAACCAACTTGATCAAAAATAACATTCAATCGTTCTCTTTCTTTACCTAAACGAAGCATTGTTTTCACAAAATTATTTCCAAAACTAGAGTAAACCCATGATGTTCTTATAATAATAGCTTCAGCATTCGATTTCAAAACCTTTTGCTCCCCTTCCAACTTTGTAATTCCGTAAACTCCTATAGGATTTGGTAAATCTTCTTCTATATAAGGTGTGAAATTTTCTCCATTAAAAACATAATCAGTAGATATATGAATTAACTTTCCTGTACCTATTGCTTTGGCTAAATTAGCAACTCCAGCATTATTTACACCATCTGCTTTTTCTTTTTCTTCTTCAGCTTTATCAACTGCTGTATAGGCAGCGCAATTTATGATAGCTTCAATTTCTTTAGAACTAATATATTCTTTAACCTTTTCATAGTTAGTTATGTCAAGCTCTTTAGAGCCTTCAAAAAAGAAATTGTGCTTTGTGTATAATGGTGACAATTCTTTTATTTCAGATCCTAATTGACCATTTGCTCCAGTAACAAGTATATTCATTTTAATAGGTAAAAGGACTTTTTAATTCTTTTAATGTAGCTAATTTTTCATCTTTTCCTGATAATTTAACTTCATCAATCTCTAATTGCCAATCAATATTTAAATCACTATCATTCCATATAATACCGCTATCATACTCAGGAGCATATTTGTTATCTACCTTGTAAGCAAAAATTGCTTCTTCAGATAATACAGAATAGCCATGAGCGAAACCTCTAGGCACAAACAATTGTCGTTTATTTTCTTCTGAAAGTTCAACTGCTACATACCTACCATAAGTTGGTGAACCAATTCTTATATCAACCGCTACATCCAACACTTTTCCTTGTATACATCGTACCAATTTAGCTTGTGCAAAAGGAGGTTTTTGAAAATGCAATCCTCTTAATACGCCTCTAGATGATTTTGATTCATTATCTTGAACAAAATTGATTTTATGAATATTTTCTTCGAACTGTTCCTTATTAAAGGATTCAAGAAAATAACCTCTATGATCTCCAAAAATTTTTGGTTCTATAATAATAACCTCTGGAATTTCTGTCTTAATAAAATTCATGTTTATTTAGTAAGATTTAAAAGGTACTGACCGTAATTGTTTTTCTTTAATGGCTCAGCTAGTATTCTTACTTGCTCTTTATCTATATATCCCATATATAATGCTATTTCCTCTAAGCAGGCTACCTTTAGTCCTTGTCTCTTTTCAATTGTCTCTATAAACTGCCCTGCTTCCATTAACGAATCGTGTGTTCCAGTATCTAACCAAGCAAAACCTCTTCCCATTAATTCAACCTTTAATGCTTTATCTTCTAAATACTTTTGGTTTACTGAAGTAATTTCTAATTCTCCCCTATCTGATGGCTTTACATTTTCTGCTATTCCAACTACATTGTTTGGATAAAAATATAGCCCTACAACGGCATAATTAGATTTGGGTTGTTTTGGTTTTTCTTCTATAGAAGTAACATTTCCAGAATTATCAAATTCTGCAACACCATATCTTTCAGGATCTCCTACATAATATCCAAAAACGGTTGCCTTCTTTTCTTTTTCAACATTATTAATAGCATTTTTTAACATCTCTGGTAGTCCATGCCCATAAAATATATTATCTCCCAATATTAGACAAACATCATCATTCCCTATAAATTCTTTCCCTATAATAAACGCTTGCGCTAATCCATCTGGTGAAGGTTGTTCTGCATAACTTAATTGTATTCCTAACTCTTTCCCTGAACCTAGTAGGTTTTCAAAGTTTGCTAAGTCTTGTGGTGTAGAAATTATCAATATATCCTTAATACCAGCTAACATCAATACAGACAATGGATAATAAATCATAGGTTTATCGTATACTGGTAATAGTTGTTTTGATACTCCTTTTGTTATAGGGTATAGTCTTGTCCCTGATCCTCCCGCTAGTATTATGCCTTTCATTTATTTATCGCTTTAAAAGTAAAATTAAGTATTCTTAACTGAATAGAAAATTATTCATGGAAGTAAAAAAATCAATTTTATACTGGTATTACTAATTTAGATTTATTAAAGTTTGTTACACTTTTATAGCAAAAAAATAAATTTAATATTCAAAACTATTTTTTTACTGCTTCATTGTTTATGAATGTTTTCTTTCAACTTTTCTAAAAACATTCCAATAAATAGTACTTAAAGTAATAGATATTATTAAAATAATACTTAATTGAAATACCATATCTTTCTTATAATTTAAGAATACAATAATATTTATAAAAAACTGTAGTATCGAATAAATCAATGAGACTTTTAAATGTGAAACTTTAAGTTTATCAACTAATTTTTGATAAATATGATGTCTATGTGGTTGCGTCAATCTTTCTCCTATTGATTTCCTATAAATAATAGTCAAAATACTATCTGCTCCATAAACAGCAACTAAAAGAATAATTATAGGAGATTTTAACTCTTTTATTAATAGAATTCCAATAAAAAAAATTAAAACTGCTATTGAAATACTCCCAATATCGCCCGCAAACATCCTTGCCTTTTTCCTAAAGTTATAAAAACCAAAAACAATTAAAGACAAAACTGGATAAATTATTAACTCTATATCAAGGATATCCTCTTTCAAATTAATAGTATACATTCCTAACAATACAATTATACTATACAGTCCTGTAATACCATTTATACCATCCATAAAATTGTAAATATTTATAAATCCTACACCAAAAATTAATATTGGGATCAATAAAACAAAATTATTATGTATTAACTCCAATTGATACATACATAAAAAAATCGCTAAGAACTGAAAAGGTAATCGTACACTTGAACTCAGGGTGATAATATCATCAATGAAACTAACTATAGCGATTAATGAAACTCCTAATATTAAATAAGGAAAATTATAACTAGTGCTAAAAAAGTATATCAGAATAGCAAAATAAAATAATATTCCTCCTCCTCTGATCGTTGGTGTAGTATGCGAACTTCTATGATTAGGCTTATCGATAATATTAAGTTTATCTGCTAATTTTATATATACAACTGATAAAACAGCTAGTACTAAAAATACAATTAGGTAATTCATTTTAAGTATTGAAAGATTTCACAGTTAGTTCAATTCCTTTTTTCCCTGTTAAAGGAAACTCTTTCTGCATTACTTTTTTAATTTTTTTATTGGAAACAACATAATTTTCTGTTAGTTTCTGCAATCTTTCTGAGTTTATGGGAATTGGTAAGTAATCTCCTATTTTTGCTAGTAAAGAAATTATAAATTTTGGAATATTTAAAACAGACACTTTCTTACCAATAGTCTGACCAATAATTTCAACCAAATCTTTTGTAGAGAGAGTTTTATCGTCAGCTACATTATAAACACCTCCAGGTATTTGATCATTTTCAATCAACTCTCTTATCAAAAAACAAAGATTTTCTACAGATAAAAAAGAACGCTGATTCTCATACTTTCCAAATGGATACGGTATCCCTTTTTCTACAAAATTGTATAATAAATTTAAGTTACCTTTATTATTTGGGCCATGAATCATACATGGTCTAAGTATATATACTCTTTTCTTATTAGTTACTTGCTTTGACAAAATATATTCCTCCGCCGCTAATTTAGATTTCCCATAAGCCGTCACAGGCTTGGATATGTGGTTTTCATCCAATACTCCATCAACAACATCTGCAGTAGCTTTCACTGAACTCATGTAAATGAAAACCTTACAATCACTTTCTAAAAACTGATTAAAAAGCTTCTTGGTTAGTTCAGTATTTGCTTCATAATACTCTTTATCACCTGAGTTTTTCTTTAAATCATGTGCCTTACCTGCAAGATGAATAAATGAAGTACTTTTATCAAAACTACTTTTATCTAATTTACCATAAGAGATTATGTCATTATCAATGGATTCTTTTCTAGAAACTCCTATTACTTCATATGCATTTTGAAGATACTGTTTTAGATTCCCTCCTACAAAACCAGAAATACCAGAAATTAAAATATTATTCAAATTTTCATTATTCATTTTCAAAAATTTCTATAAGCTTGGTCAATAACCTCTCTCTTTCAAAATTATCATTAAAATATTTTATGGCATTATTCCCAAACTCTTTTCGTTCTTCTAATGAAGATGTATACAACTTCATAATTGCTTTTTCTAATTTTTTAGAGTCACTTGATGGGGCTGTAAAACCTGATTTAGACTCTTTAATAACTTTTGCTCCTTCACCATCTAATCCAGCAATAATTGGTTTTCCACAAGCTAAGTACGATTGAATTTTGGAAGGGATCGTTAAAGAGAATATTTTACTCTTCTTTAAAGTAACTAATAAAGCGTCACTACATGCAAAAAAATGTGGCATTGTATCTACTGGAAAAGAACCTAACAGATGAAAATTGCTTTCTAAATCATATTCTTTAATTTTTTGAAAGACATAGTCCTTTTTTCTTCCACTTCCTAGTATTATAAAATGTATATCACTTGTATTTCCCTTTATTTTTTTTGCTGTAGATAATATATTTTCAAAATCTTGTGCCTCACCAATATTTCCTGCAAACATTATTGAAAAAGGAACCCGAGGTACTAGTTTTCTAATATTTTCTGATGGCTTAACTATACCAAACATAGATTCTGTAGAGTTTGGGTAATAAATTATCTTATCATTACTAACTTTTTGATTTAAAATATATTCTCTAAAGCCTTCTGATTGAATTAACACTTTTTTTGAATTTTTATAAATCCAGCGTGTCAATCTATCTAATATCCCAAGAATAAATTTATTTTCAATTTGCCCTGCCACTGACACACTCTCAGGCCATAAATCTTGCACCCAGAAATACATAGGTACTTTTAACTTTTTAGACAAAAAAACTGCTGGAATTCCAACAGTAATTGGTGAAGGTTCATAGACAAAAATTAAATCATATTTTTCTTTTATGAATAATGATTTGAAAAAAGCAAAAAAAGCAAACGATAGATAATTTAACATTAATCTGATTCCTCCACTTTTACCTCTAGGAATTAAATTAGATCTATAGATTTTAATTCCTTTCCAATCTTCATCTGATTTTTTAGAAAAGCTATAACCTTCAAAAAAACTCCCACTCGGATAATTTGGTTTTCCTGTAAGTACAGAAACCTCATGACCTCTTTCCAAGAGTCCTAATGCTAAGTCATTTATTCTAAAACTCTCAGGCCAAAAGTATTGTGTCACTATTAATATCTTCATAATAGAAAATTACAACAACTAATAATGTACATAAATCTTCTCATATTTATCCATCCAATTTTTCATTTCGCTAATCATCTCGTTATAACTAGGGACTTTATATTCAAAATTAGATCTTGTATTTACTAAACTTTTATCTACTTTATAGTTTGGATTAGGAATAATATTTATACTCTTATTTCTAAAATAAGTATTAAACTCTTGCAATAAGTTATACTTATTTATTTTTTCATTGTTAGTTAATTGATACAATCCTGTTAGATTTTGAGCTACAGCTTCCTTGATTGCTTTAGCTAACTCTATTGTAGTAATTCCAGACCAATAAGCCTCTGAAAACCCATTAATTTTGGTTTTCTGACTCATAAACCAATGAAACAAACCAATACCATCTTTTTTCAATTCTGGTCCAATTATAGAAGTTCTAAATGTTAAGTCTTTTGAGTTTATTACTTCTCCTAAAGCTTTAGATTGTGCATAAAATCCAACTCCATTCTTAAAGTCATCCTCTTTATAACCTCCTTCTTTTCCTGAGAAAACACAATCTGTACTTATATGTATTAATTTAAAGTCGTAAATATTCCCAAGTTTAGATAATAAATGAGGAAAATAACTATTAAACCATATCGCTAATTCAGGATTATCTTCTGCTGTTTTGTTTAAAAGTCCAATACAATTTACTACAACATCAAACTTCTGTTTTTCTAAGATAATTTCTAATTCATTTACATTAGAAACATCTAAATTAATTAATTTATTTTCAGGCTGTATATTTCTTGCTATTCCCCAAACATCAAAACCTTCTAGTGTTTCAAAATACGCTTTAATAACATGACCAGCCATACCACGAGCCCCTATTACTAATATTTTTTTTATTTGTTCCATATTACTTTATTGACTATTGAAGTATAACTTTGTATTACTTTAACCACTCTTTCTGAAGTATTAGTTACATCGTATTCCCAAGGTAATACAGTTTCTTCATCTACTGATAGACCTTTAGTAATTTCTATTGCATTTAGTATTTCTTCTTTACTAATACCTCCTAACACTACTGTTCCTGCATCTATTGCTTCTGGTCTTTCCGTGCTTGTTCTTATACTTACTGCAGGAAATCTCATCATACCCGATTCCTCACTAATTGTTCCACTATCTGATAAAACAGCATATGAATTC
Source organism: Tenacibaculum sp. 190524A02b (assembly GCF_964036645.1). NCBI lineage: Bacteria > Pseudomonadati > Bacteroidota > Flavobacteriia > Flavobacteriales > Flavobacteriaceae > Tenacibaculum > Tenacibaculum vairaonense. The sequence continues at coordinate 2,810,635 of NZ_OZ038525.1, forward strand.
TTTTGTAGTTTTACATAATCAAAAAAACCTAGAGGTGGTATATTAGTTATTAAAGGATGAAACTTTATATTATTCTTTGCTATCCTATTTTTTGTTCTAGGATGTGTCGAGAAAATAATAGGCATTTGATATTTTTCCGCAACAGCATTTAAAGATTTTGCTAAAATTTCGAAATGATTTTTTAAATCTATGTTTTCTTCACGATGAGCACTAACAACAAAATAATTATTTTGAGTTAAGTTTAATCTTTCAACAACATCGCTAGTTTTTATTTTATCTTCATATTTATTCAAAACTTCACGCAAAGGTGACCCGGTTACAAAAACATGATCTTTCCTATATCCTTCACTCAAAAGATACCTTCTACTATGCTCAGTATAAGTAAGATTTATATCTGAAATATGATCTGAAATTTTTCTGTTAATTTCTTCAGGAACATTCTGATCAAAACATCTATTACCTGCCTCCATATGAAAAATTGGAATTTTTAATCTTTTAGCAGCTATAGTGCTTAACACACTATTTGTATCTCCTAAAACTAGTAAAGCGTCAGGTTTTTCTTCTACAAGAACTTCATAAGATTTAGATATAACATTTCCAATAGTTTCCCCTAAATGGTTTCCAGCTACATTAAGAAAAAAATCTGGTTTTCTAAGGTTTAGGTCTTCAAAAAAGATCTCATTAAGCTCATAATCATAATTTTGACCTGTATGTATTAAAATATGATTAAAATATTGGTCGCATTTTTTAATACATTCTGCTAACCTAATAATTTCAGGCCTAGTACCTAAAATTGTCGCTACTTTCATTTTTTTCATGGTTATATCTTTTATTTAAAATAACTTGCATCATACTTATAATTATCTTCTATTTCATTAAGATGATAATCTGACATTACTAGTAATTTTGAATTCTGCTCTTTTGCTTGAATACTACTAATAAAACCAGGAGGAATATGCAAAACATCTAATTGTTTATCTGAGATTTCAAATCTCTCTCTCTTTAAATTTGCAGAAGGTTTTTCCCAGTTATCAATACAAATTAATTCTATCCTAAAACTTCCTACTAGAGCTGCAAACCATCTTTGTTCTACTTTATGACCTTGCCATCTTCTTATAAAAGAAGTATTTATATTTTGAATTGTATAAATTCTTTTAATGTCCGTAGCATTAAATAAATTATTGAAATTTAATTCCCCTCTTTCATCTTTGAAGCTATCTCCTGAAATAATCTTAGGACTCATTTACAATACTTTATAGATTTAATTCTTTTAACTCTTGTTGAACTAATGGTAATTTCTTCAATAAGCTTTTCATACTCTCTACATTACACTGTTCTGTATTATGAGAGTGGTAATCTTCAACCAACGACACATCTTCCTCCCCTTCAGAAAAATATCTAGCATAATTTAAGTCTCTATTATCTGCAGGTATTCTGTAAAAATCTCCCATATCTTCTGCTTTTGCCATTTCTTCACGAGTACATAAGGTCTCATAAAGCTTTTCTCCATGCCTAGTTCCAATAATTTTAACTTTATTAGTAGCATTAAACATTTCTCTTAGTGCTTGGGCTAAATCTCCTATAGTACCTGCAGGTGCCTTATTAACAAAAAGATCTCCTGAGTTACCATTTTCAAAAGCAAATAAAACCAATTCTACTGCCTCATCTAAAGACATTAAAAAACGAGTCATCTTTGGATCTGTAATAGTTAACGGTTCATTATTCTTTATTTGATTAATAAATAAAGGAATCACAGATCCTCTAGAAGCCATTACGTTTCCATAACGAGTTAAACAAACAATAGTATTTGTATAATTTCTTGAAGCTGCTATAGCTACTTTTTCCATCAACGCTTTAGAAATTCCCATTGCGTTAATTGGATAAGCTGCTTTATCTGTACTTAAACAAATAACTTTTTTAACGTCATTTGTAGCAGCTGCATCAATTACATTCTGCGTTCCTATAACATTAGTTTTAGTAGCTTCTATAGGGAAAAACTCACAAGAAGGCACCTGCTTTAATGCTGCAGCATGAAAAACATAATCTACTCCTTTCATTGCTCTTTCTACACTATCATAATCTCTTACGTCTCCTATATAAAATTTTAGCTTTTCATTTTTTAACTGATTCCTCATATCATCCTGTTTTTTTTCATCTCGTGAAAAAATTCGAATTTCTTTAAAGTGATCAGTACTTAAGAATTTTTTCAATACAGCATTTCCAAATGAACCTGTTCCTCCAGTAATTAATAACGTCTTATTTTTCAACATTTTTAAATTTATTATATGTATCTCGGATAAAAGAGAATGTTTCTTCTGCTGTTTTATTCCAAGAATATTTTTTTATTCTTTCTAAATTTTCTTTAATCATTAATTCTCTTTCTTTAGGAGAGTTAAGTAATTTTACCAAACTATTTTCTATTGATTGGACCAACTTAGGTTCAAAATAAAACCCTCCACTATCTAGGAATTCTGGCATTGGAGCTTTTGAACTACATGCTATAGGCAAGGCTGATGACATAGATTCTATTAAGATATTTGGCATATTCTCACAAGTAGATGCAAATATTATTCCATCTGCCTTTTTATATTCCTTTTCAATATTTTCGTAAACTAAATGACCTAAGTAACTAATAAATTCACCATTAGAATCAACCTCTTTAATTGTTTTAATTAATAAGTCTTCAGCAGGTTTAAAAATACTACCTCCTATTAAAGTAAGTTTTACTGGAAAACCTTTTTTTCTTAAATTAGAAATCGCTTTAACGACATTCCATTGATATTTATATACATGAATTGATGAAACATAAATAAAATTAAACGGTCTAGAATTATCATAATTCCCTACAAATTCTTGTGAATTTATTATTCCTTTAAATTTAGGTGAAACACCATGATGAATTAAAACTTGATTTTTATTAGTTATATTTAAAACTTCATTAACACGTTTTTTTGCATATTGAGAAATAAAAATAATACCTTCAGAGTTTTTAAAGCTTTTTTTTTGTTTTTTAAAATTTAGCCAAAACCTAATTACTTCTTTCTTCGAGTTTATTTCTTTCCAAATATCTCTTTCATATAATAGCATATTACGAGACATTCCTATTAAAGGTTTGAAATTTCCTATATAATCTCCTGTGACTGCTAGCAATATATCACAATACCTTTTTACTTCATTATCATATTTAAATATTTGAAACCATAGACGATGAATTATTTTTTTATTAAATTCTGAATAAGTTTTTTTTATAATCTTATTCGAATTAGGAAGTTTATCTAGAACTTGTTGCGATGCAAAGAGTATTACTGACTCTATCCACTCTTCTTCAGGTAAATTATTAAGGATTTCTTTTAAATGTGTAACCCCTCCTCCACTTCCTACATTTGATGCATCTATTCCTATTCTCATTTGTTTTAATTTACCTCTAAAAAATTTAAATAACGTTGTGTAATTTTTTTCACGTTTAACTTATCATTAATTCTTTGTGCCTTTATTCCTAAATCATATCTCAATTCCTCAGATTTAATTAACCTATTTATTGAGTTGACTAAAGAATCTATGCTTCTAACTGGTATTAAAATTCCATTTTTCTCATTCTCTATAATATCCCTTGGGCCAGCATTACAATCAAAACTAATGCAAGGTAAACCTGCACTCATTGCTTCAACTAAAGCATTGGGAAATCCCTCTGAAATTGATGTGAATGCAAAAATAGAAGCTCTTGATAACCACTCATCAACATTTTTAACTGACCCCATTAAAAAAATTTTATCTTCTAGCTCTAAAACCTCAATTTGTTTTTCTAATTCTTTTCTTAAAGTACCCTCTCCTAAAATTATAAGCTTCCAACTTTTATCTTGCAACTTACTAAAAGCTTCTATTAGATATTGCTGCCCTTTTTCCGGTACTAATCTACCAATATTCAAAATAATTTTTTCCTTCTTAATTTTGTGCGATTTAATCTTTTTTACTGGATTAGGTATAACTTTAATATTTTTATTTTTTATTTTCGCTACTAAAACACTTTTTGCTAATTGAGTTTGAGCAATAATTCCTTCTGCTTTATTATAAGTAAATCTTTTTAACAATTTCTTTATTATAGATTTCTTTATCATAGGATTATTCCTATCCGATACGAAAATTTTTAACCCTAAAAAAGTACTAGCAATAATTGTAAAGGAGTTATATTTTTCCATAAAACTAAGAACTGCATCTGGTTTTTCTTCTTTTAAAAGTTTCCTTAATCTAAAGAAAACTCCTATTTGAGATTTTATTTTATTTAACTTTCCTTTACCTTCAAACCCTAACCTATGAATATTTACCTGATTATTTATTTCATAAAAATCTTCTGATTTAGCTAACAAAATTAAAATAACTTCTAAATTTTCAAATTTTACACTATTATTTGCTAGCTCTGAAATAACCCTCTCTGCTCCTCCTTGCTTTAAAGTAGGAATAACAAGAATAATTTTTTTATTGAACATCTTCATAATTGATATTATCTTTCATTAAAATAGTGGGTAACGTTAAACTATGAATCTCCATAATACTATTCACTAATATCTTTCTCAATGAATATATATTTCCAAAAAAGTTCAAAGATAATATTATAAATAATATATATATTGTGACTTTATTCTTTGCTCCATTTACAAAATCATTAATTAGTAAAAAGACGAAAAAAAATAAGGAAATTGCTAAATATCTTAAATATACTGTTGGAACTACATAGAATGCATTCGTAAATGAAGCTACTAAAAGAAATATATTTCTTAAAACAAGGGTTTTCGTTTTATTTAACAATATATAAATAGCAGATATAAAAAACCATAAGCTTTGAAATATGGTTCTAATACGATTATTAAAATTACCAGAATTAACACTATTAGTTATAAAGTCTTCTCCTCCTAAATAACTTTGAGCTTTAGTCTCAAGTACTTCGGACAGACCAACTCCAGATATAATGCTAATCAAAAAGTCTTTAGGAATAAATAAAAAACCAAACGACAATATGAATAAAATTAAAAATAATTTATTAAATCTTTCTTTAAAAAAGAAAACAATAAAATAAAGTGGTAAGAAAACAAGAACACTAAAATGAACTAAAATTGCACCAATAATTAATAAAATACTACGTAGATTAATTTTTTTTCTGAAAAAAGTATAAACAAACGAATACAAGATTAAGGCACTAGCTAAAGTAAATCTAATTCCAGAAAATAAACTCGGTGGTGAAACTGAGAATAGTATTAAAAATGTTATAATGAAAAAGTTTTTTTTACTTATTACTTCAAAACCTTCAAGCAACTTAAAAAAACTACTGTACAACAATAACATTGTTATAAATGATATACCTAAAAATAAAAAATCCAACGGTATATTTAACATTGAAAATATGTATATTAACAAGTAGAAAATATAATCAGGCTTTAATGATAAAAAATCAGAAATACTAACTAACTTAAAATCATCATATAAATAATAATAGTACGCCTTATCATTAGTATCCAAAGGCACATAAAGATATGACATTAAACTAATTACCCCTATCAAAAAAACAACACTTCTTTTGTTTTTTTCGTAAATTCCATGCAAAATAAAAGGTAAAGATAAAAAAGGACTGATGATAAAAATCATCACTTGAACAAAAGTATTCTCATCTTTCTTTAAAGCCATATTATATGTATTAAAAACTCTTTATAACTACGTTTTTTAAAACTATTATTTACGAATAAATCTGTTTTCAGGTAAGCTCATTAAATATTTTTTTTTCTCTTCGTATGTCATTCTTTTCGACTTTACATTGTACTCTCTTATCTTTTCAAGGTAATCTTTAGTTTCACCTATAATACGTGCAGGGTTTCCTACAACTATCTTGTTATCTGGAATGGATTTTGTCACAATACTTCCTGCTCCAATAATTACATTATTACCAATTGTTACTCCAGGCATTATTAAAGAATTATTACCTATATAAACGTTATTTTTAATGATAACTTTTCCAAAATAATCTAAATTTGGATATTTTTTTCGAAAAACCCATCCACCACCATGAGTATAAATTTTTGTTCCATTAGTAATTTGAACATGATCTCCTATTTCTATTAAATATGGCTCTGAACCAAAGTTTACATTTTGAATATCACACCCTTCTCCTATTCTAACACCGTTAAATCTGGCGATTTTTTCTTGACTCCAAAAAAAACGTCTATAAAGTCTAGCAAGTAAATTAAATATCTTCATTAGATTTTTAGTTTATTTTTTCTTAGCCAAAGATTTAGTACATAAAGTTTCCAAATATTGAAACTATAATCATTTTTACCATTCATGTGATCTTTTAATTGCCTTTTTATTTTTTTTATATTTAAATTAGGCACACTCCTTAGGAAATCATCATTTAAAGAAGATAATATCTCTTCTTTCATCTCTCCAGAAATCCATTTCCCCAAAGGTATAGAAAATCCCTTCTTAGGTAACTCAAAAGCTTCTCTAGGTAAATATTCTTCTAAAATATCTTTTGTGATTATTTTTTTATTTCCCGAATCATACCTATAATGTATAGGTAACTTTCTAGAAAACTCAACAATCCTATAATCTAAAAAAGGACTTCTTATTTCCATTGAATAAGCCATACTAGCTCTATCAACTTTAACATTACTATCGTTTTCTAACCACAGTTTAATATTATAATCCGCCTGAAATTGGAATGGATTTTCTGAAAAAACAGAGTTATAATATTTTTTCCACTTTTCTTTTTTATGAAGCTGTAAGCTATCAAACCAAAAAAAAATAGATTTTGAAAACTCATAAACATCTTTGGATAATAATAGAGTTTGAAAAGTTTCTTTCTTTGCTTTTATAAATTTATGAAATGGCAATTTTGATATTACTTTTCTTATAACATATGGGATTAAGCTTATTTTTTGATATTTTTTCAATAAATCAAAATGCACATACCCTAAAAAACTTTCATCTCCTCCGTCTCCAGATAATGCTACAGTTACATGTTTTTTAGTAATCTTATTTAATAATAAAGAAGGTAAAGCTGAACTATCTGCAAACGGCTCATCATATGTTTCAACTAACTTAGGAATAAGATTGAATAAGTCTTCAGCTTTACAAAATGTTGTAGTATGTTCAGTTCCTAATATAGAAGAAAAGTTTTCAGCTACTTTACTTTCATCAAAACTAGGATCTTCAAACCCAATGGTAAAAGTTTTTATTTTTTGTTTTGATATTTTACTAGCTATAGCAGTTACAAGTGCTGAATCTATTCCGCCAGACAGAAATGTTCCTAAAGGTACATCAGATTGCATTCTAATTTTAACCGCATCTTCTAACAAAAGATGTAATTTCTTTTTAGCTTCTTCATAAGGTATATTCTCTGTTTTTACTCTTTTAAGGTTCCAATACTCGTTAATCTTTTTTGTCCTATTTTTTAAGTTTATGACCAAAAACTTTCCTGGTTCTAATTTATATGTATTCTTTAAAATAGAAAAAGGGCTTGGTACATATCCATAATCTAAATAAATTGAAATTGATTCTTCAGAAATTTCACTTTTATCATTTATTAAGGGCTGCAATTGACTGCAAATTTCAAAACTCCCATCTTTCCAATAATAATAAAAAGGCTTAACTCCTAATCTATCTCTTCCACAAAAAATTTCCTCTTTATCATCATCTAAAATTGCAAAGGCGAACATTCCATTTATTTTATTAAGAATATCTTGACCCCAAGCATCATAACCTTTCAACAACACTTCTGTATCACTAGTAGTATTAAAAGAATATCCTAGATTAATTAACTCTCTTTTTACATCTAAAAAATTATATATCTCTCCATTAAAAACTAGGCTAAGATGTTTATATACGTATGGTTGATGCGAACGTTCATCTAAATCTAAAATTGAAAGGCGTAAATGACCTAATGAAATATTTTTCTTTTTTAAAACTCCAATGTAATCAGGACCTCTATATTTTATCTTATTTAGTTTTGACTTTATTTCCTCTTCTTTAAAAGGTAAATTAGTCATATATATACCGCACATAATTACAATTCTTTTATAGTATTTTTAAATTATATTTTAATATTAGCTTTAGAGCATCGATAAAAATAAACTGTTTGAGCAAAGATATAATCTTTGCTCTAGCTAACATTTTTAGGTAAGCTTTTTCGGTTAAAGACTTATCATTAAAATCAAGATAATTTTCAAAACATTTTTCTAATAAAACTTTAGACCTTGTCAATTTATTTTCTGTATCCTGTTTATAAATTGCTGTCACTTTTTTTGACCAAATTATTGAATAATTCCTACCTACTCTATTCCACACATCCAAATCCTCTCCTCTAGACAATCTCTCATCAAATATTCCAACTTCTTCAAACACATCCTTATGAATACAAACAACACCTGTCCAAAAAAAGAAACTTTTCAAACCTTCTATAAAATAATCATCGACTATTTTATCTTTATCTTTCTCCTCTATTCGTTCTTCAGTTTTAAAATCTGACCTAGTATATGAGTTACAAAAAGCCTTGTATTCTGGATATTTTAATATATTCGTTTTTAAGCTATCTAAATGATCATTTCTCCACAAATCATCTGCATCTAAAAAAACAATCCACTCATTTTCAGCTTCTTTAATCCCTCTATTCCTTGCTTTAGAAACTCCTCCGTTTACTTGATTAATTAAACGTATTCTTGAATCTTTAATCTCTCTAACCTTTTTTTCACTTTCATCTGTCGATCCATCATTTATTACAATCACTTCAAAGTCAGAAAATTTCTGTAAAACTACAGAATTCAAAGTACTTTTTATGCTTTGTTCTTTATTAAAAAGTGGTATAATTACTGAGAACATTTTATTGTAAACTTTTCTTTAAAAAATTAATAGACTCATTCCTTTTAATTTCTATTACTTTATTAACCATATTCCAATTAATTTTTTTTTCTAGAATATTATTAACATTAGATATTGATAAATCTGTCACCAATCTATCTTCCAAACCAAACATATTTAGTAGCGAAGTAAACCTAGCCATTCCTCTACCTTGATTCCCAATTGCTATAAAAGGTTTATTGTATAAAATTGCAAAAACAGTACCATGAAAAGAGTCTGCAATCACAAACTTAGCATCATAAAAACCTCTTATCCATTCAAAAGGAGAAGGAAACTGATAATCTAATAAATTCTCTGGTTTACACTTTCCTAATCTCTTTTTTGGCATAACCTCAAAACTTTTTAAATTTAATTTACTTTCGATATATTCAATAACTTTATATTTCGCATGCGTCTTATCTAATACATAAGCTTTCAAATTACCTTTACTTTTCCTTGTACCTTCATTTTCTATAATCTTATCATAAAAATCCCTTGAGAACAACATTGTTGGGTCTAAAACATGCTGTGCTTCTTTCTCAAAATATTTCAAACACAAATCAACTCCAGAATCTTCTCTAACAGAAACGGAGTCAAATTTCTTCAATAACCTTTTACATTTTTTTGTTTGTTTTGGTGAAAACTCCCAATCAGATGTACCGAAAGAGGCTGCATATGATATTCTTTTAATTTGATCTTCACTCTCTGCAAAATCTAAAAAATAGTTAGTAATTTTTGGTGAATATCCAGGTCTCCAACATTGATCACTTCCAACTACATAAGCACTAAACCCTTCCTTATAAAGCATTCTCATCTTCCTAGTCCCTATAATTTCTTCTGTTAAATTAGGTATTAACTTATCTCTAAACCCATTTGTATACTTTGATATTACCTTTCTTTCTTCTTTTTCTAGATTATATTTAGTATACTTATTTGGAAATATTCTTTGCTTTATATTAAATGCTATTTTTCTAAAAAAATTAGAGTGACCTGCTCTTCTATTAATAATAATAGGATTATTACCTAACTCTTTAAGTATTTCAGATAATGCATAAGCTTGTAATAAGCCACCATAATTATCATGCAATGGTTGTGTTAAAATTCCTATTTTTTTCATTTCTTGTTATAATTTAAATAATACTTCCTCTTTTTCTCTTCTTTTAGAAAGAGGCACACTAAAAAATTCATCAGCTATACCTATTGGCAATAAACATATAATTTTTTCATTCTTAGGTATGGAAACAATTTTAGTTAACTTGCGCTCTGCATTGACTTTTTTGCCCCAATTCGCTGGACAATTGGCTATCCTATGATAATGTAAAGAGTATAACAAGTTCATAAAATAAATCCCTCCATCTATATAGAATTGATTTCTCTCTCCTAAAGTATAATAGTAGCTTCTGTTATTTGTTACTATTAAAAGCTGACTCACGTTTTCAATAAAACCGAGAAAGCCTCCTTGTATATTCAAAATTTGTTTTATCTTTTCTTTATTATCAATTAAATAAACTTTATTCGCTTGTCGATTACAAACTGATGGGGCATTTAAAGATAAGTTAATTGCTTCTTTTATCTTTTTTTCATCAATCAACTCTCCTGTAAAATGCCTCACACTTTTTCTTGAATTAGAGAATAGCATAAAGTTTTTCTCTACATCCTTATAAAATGTTTCTTGATTAAAATCAATTACTCCTTTGAAAGTATCTTCTTTAGTTATTATAAGTTTTAAATAATTACTATATAAATCTAAAGGGTAATAATCCTCTATATCTATACTTTTGCTCCTATGTACCTCATAATATCTTATCAAAATTTTAATAGCAACCTGAATTTGAGAATTACGTATATTATCTTTTACATCTTTATCTTTAAGTAATTTATGTAATTCAGAAACTTTATCCTTTGCAAACCTTTCTCTCAAAGGTTTATGTATCAATCCCTTCTCAATAGAATGATATCTTAAAATGATAAGAGATTCTTTCTTTTGATATGTATTTAATCTATAAATAGCTGAATGTTTGTAGAATAAAATGGCATCTACAAAATAATTATAAAAAAAATCAGTATAATTCCTAAAAAAAATTACTTTCCGTATTATTTTTACGATATTTTCTTTACTAATAAATTTTAATATTATCTTTTTTAAAGTAGCGTTCATCTATTTTCTTATATTTTTAATTATAATTTTAAAGTCTTGTACTTTTTTCTTATTGAGAAAATAAAATACAGGTATATATATTACTAAATATAATAATGGCATTGAAATAAGTTCTACAACACTCGACATATTAAATATATTAGTAACTTGTTGAATGTAATATAATATTGCAAAAGGAATAAGTGAAATTAGGATTATTTTTAAAGTATCTACAACTTGATTTAATAATCTATAATTAATTAATTTACCACTAAAGTAACCATTTAAGTAAGCGAAGAAAATATTAGTAATGCATAATGACCAAACAATTGCTTCAATACCAAATGGAATACTTATTATCAATACTACTATACCTATAATCTTCTTTATTACATCTACTTTTAAGTATAAATCAGTTCTTCCTTTAACCTTTAAAATATTGAGATTATACATATTAATAGGTAAAAAAATTGATGCAATACATAATATTTTAAAATATGGAACAGCTGCAAGCCATTTCTCTCCAAAAATTAGTATGTACATTGGGTTGGCTACTAAAATTAAAATTAACATTAAGACTGAACTCATTGCTAAAGCTAAACTCAAAATATCAATATACAGCCTTTTTAGTTTAACATTATCATTCTGTATTCTAGCAAATACAGGAAATGTAACAGTGTTTAAAACATTTGACATCTGACTTATTGGAAGTTGCCTTAAATTATCTGCATTTGTAAAATATCCTACCAATTGTACAGAAAATTTTTTCCCTATTACTATTTTATATAAGTTCAAATACAAGTTAGTCAACAAGCTTGAAATCGTTAGTTTATAACCATAATTAAAATGTTTTTTAAATACTTTTCTATCAAAAATCATTTTAGGCTTCCACTTATAAAAAAACCATAAGATTAAGGAAAAAGAAACTGCTTGAGATATATTTAAGCCAACTAAGCTCCATACCTCAAGACCTGCATAAGCCATAACTAGTCCAGTTAAGGCCCCTATAACTACAGACGGTATTTGGTAAATAAATTGTAATTTAAAATTTAAGTCTTTTGTAAACTTTGCTACTTGCACTACATAAAAAGCAGAAATTACAAATGTAATTCCATAAACCCTTAATAATTCCGATAAAATAGGTTGATTATAAAACCTTGCCACAAGAGGGGATAATGAAAAAACAATAATGTAGATAAGAGTACTAAAAAATAAATTAGTTAAAAATACTGTACCATAATCCTTTTCTGTATTATTATTGTTCTGAATCAAAGAAGATGTCATACCACCATCACTCAAGCTTTGTCCAATTGCTACAAAAACAGCTATCATAGCTATTAACCCGAAATCTTCAGGCATTAGCAATCGTGCTAAAACAACCTGAACAATAAAATTAATAATTTGGACACTAAACTGCTGAGTAAAAGTCCAAATTACTCCTTTTATAGCTTGTTTTTTTAAATTCATTCGATCTAAAATGTAATCAATAGTTTACCATATATTATAATAATATCATAAAAGTTAAGTTTGATCAGTAACCATTTACAATAAATATAACGGATTAATAGTTTTGCTTAATTTTTCTTTTATTTATAAGGTCTATTTTTTTCTCATGCACTTCTTTTCTTAATCCTCTACTTGAAAAATAATGTTCTATTTTATTGAAATACAACTTTATTCCTTTTTTTCCACAATAATTTCTATCTGTAAACATCTTAGTAGCATATTCATCACCTATTATACAGACATTAATGTGAAATGAGCGAAGTATATCTTCTAGATCTTGTTCTGTAGTATAAGGAACTATTTCATCCATATACTTACATCCTCTCAGTTGAATATATCTTTCAACCACAGATTGTACTGGTTTATTTCTTACTGAGTGATCTATTGTAGAATCTATTTGTACACTGCAAATCAAATAGTCACATTGTTTTTTTACTTCCGCTAACATATTTATACATCCAGCATGAGATAAATCAAAAGTACTAAAAGTTGCCCCTACTTTCATTTTATTTTTTGTGTAAAAAGGAACAAAATGTTCCTTACAATTGATTACAAACTATTATACTTTGTATTTTCTTCTAAAACATTTTTCACATCGTATATTATATAATTTTCTTTTTTGAAGCTATCTAAGTTCATTTTCTTATACTGCTCATGAGCAACAGCTAACACTATAGCATCAAATTTTTCGTCTGGAGATTTTCTCGTAGACTTTAAATTATACTCTTCCTCAACTTCCTCTTCATCAGCCCAAGGATCAAAAATAGTTACATAGGTACCATAATCTTTTAAAGACTTAACTACATCTACTGCTTTTGTATTACGAACATCAGGGCAATTTTCTTTAAATGTAATACCCAAAACAAGAATTTTTGCTCCTTTGATTTTAATATCATTTTTAATCATTAGCTTAATTACCTCAGAAGCCACATATTCTCCCATACTATCATTTAACCTTCGACCTGCTAGTATTATTTCTGGATGATAACCATACTCTTGAGCTTTTTGAGCTAAATAATAAGGATCTACTCCTATACAATGTCCTCCTACTAAACCTGGTTTAAATGGTAAAAAATTCCATTTCGTTCCTGCAGCTTCCAATACATCATGAGTATTAATATCCATTAAATTAAAAATTTTTGCCAATTCATTAACAAAAGCAATATTAATATCCCTTTGTGAATTTTCAATAACCTTAGCTGCTTCTGCTACTTTAATTGTAGGTGCTAAATGAGTTCCTGCAGTAATTACCGATTTATATAATTTATCAATTTTCTTTCCTATTTCAATTGTTGAACCTGATGTTACTTTAAGTATTTTCTCTACAGTATGTTCTTTATCTCCTGGGTTTATTCTTTCTGGTGAATATCCTGCATAAAAATCCTGGTTAAATTTCAATCCTGAAACCTGTTCTAATACTGGAATACATTCTTCTTCTGTTGCTCCAGGATATACAGTAGATTCGTAAATAACTATGTCATCCTTTTTTAACACACTACCTACAGTTTCACTAGCTTTTATTAAAGGAGTTAATATTGGTCGGTTATTTTTATCAACTGGAGTTGGGACAGTAACTATATAGAAATCACAATCCTTGATATCTTCAGTAGATCTAGAACAATATAACCCTAACTCATTTGAATTCTCTTTCAACAAAACAGATTGTAAAATTTCATTTTCTACCTCTAATGTTGAGTCAACCCCAGACATTAACTCATCTATCCTTTCTTGATTTATATCAAAACCTACAACTGAATATTTAGTAGCAAATAATCTTGCTAAAGGTAATCCAACATAACCTAATCCTATAATTGCTATTTTTGGTTGTTTCATTTTTATAAATTTTCCCAATACCACTTTACAGATTCTTTTAAACCTTCTTGTAAAGAGAACTGTGGATTGTAATTTAGTTTTTCTTTTGCTTTATCAATACTTGCATGAGAATGGGGTATGTCCCCAACCCTATTTGGTCCGTAATTAACTTCAATACGATTTATTTTTTTATCAAATTCTGACAAATATTCTTTCAAATACCCTACTAAATCATTCAATGTATTTCTATCTCCAAAAGCTACATTATACACTGTATTAATTGCTTGTGGATTATCAGTAATTAATGATAAAATATTAGCTTGTATCACATTATCAATATATGTAAAATCTCTGGAAAACGAACCATCACCATTAATAGTTGGTGATTGTCCTTTCATTAATTGACTAACAAATTTAGGTATTACAGCTGCATAAGCTCCATTTGGATCTTGTTTCCTTCCAAAGACGTTAAAATAACGTAAACCTATTGTTTCTAACTCATATGTTTTAGAAAAAACATCTGCATATAACTCGTTAACATACTTTGTAACTGCATAAGGAGATAAAGGTTTTCCTATTTTATCTTCTATTTTTGGTAAAGCTTCAGAATCTCCATAAGTAGAAGAGCTTGCTGCATATACGAATCTTTTTACCCCTGCATCTCTAGATGCTACCAACATATTTAAAAACCCATTTATGTTAACATCATTTGAGGTTATAGGATCCTTTATTGAGCGAGGAACTGAACCTAATGCGGCTTGGTGTAAAACATAATCTACCTCCGCAACAGCCTTTTTACAGTCATCCAAAACTCTGATATCTCCCTTTAACAAAGTAAACTTATTATTCGTAAACAGATGTTCAATATTTTCTTTTTTTCCAGTAGCAAAATTATCTAGACAAACCACCTCATTATTTAACTCAAGAAGTTTCTCACATAGATTTGAACCTATAAATCCAGCTCCTCCAGTTACTAGTATTTTTTTCCCTTCAAGTTTACTTTCAATTACCATCTTTTATAAAAATTAATCATGGATTATTATTTCTTACCCACTCTATAATATTCTATTCCTCTTTTTTCTAAATCATTTTTCAAATACTGATTTCTTCCATCAAAAATAACAGGAAGCTTCAATCTTTCTATTATTTTATTAAAGTCTGGTGAACGAAACTCCTTCCATTCTGTTAATAAAACCATAGCATCTGCATCTTTCAAAGCCTCATATTTATTCTCAAAATACTCTACATTTCTCTCTCCTTTTAAATAAATTTCCTTTGCTTTTTTTAATGCTTTTGGATCATACACTCTTACTTGAGCTCCCATACGACACAGTTCTTTTACAATGTATATTGACGGTGCTTTTCTCATATCATCCGTTCCAGGTTTAAATGACAAACCCCAAACAGCAAAAGTATATTTAGATAAATCTCTACTAAACCTTGAAATTATTTTATTCAAAAAACACTTCTTTTGTTCTTCATTTACTTTTTCTACAGCACTTATTATCAAAGGTTCATACCCTTGATCTAAACTAACTTTTTTAATTGCAGAAATATCTTTAGGAAAACAAGTTCCTCCATACCCTATACCAGGGTAAATAAAACTATATCCGATCCTATTATCAGAACCTATTCCTAACCTTACATTACTAATATCAGCACCTACTTTTTCACAAATATTAGCCATTTCATTCATAAATGAAATCTTAGTTGCTAACATTGCATTTGCAGCATACTTAGTCATTTCAGCTGAGCGAACATCCATGGTTATAAATCGATCATGAGTTCTAAAAAAGGGGCTATACAACTCCTTCATTTTATTAAAGACTAATTCAGAATCTCCACCTATAACAACTCGATCTGGTTTCATAAAATCATTTATAGCATCTCCTTCTTTTAAAAACTCTGGATTTGAAACAATATCAAACTTAACACGTATTTTTCTTTTATCTAACTCTATCTTAATTGCTTCTCTAACTTTATCTGCTGTTCCTACAGGAACCGTTGATTTATTAACTACAATAAGTTGCTTTTCCAGAACTTCCCCAATCTTTTCTGCAACATCCATGACTCCTGTTAAATCAGCAGATCCATCTTTATCCATTGGTGTTCCAACTGCAATGAAAACAACTTCAACCTCATTAATAACCTCCTTTACATTCGTGGTAAAAATTAAGTTTCCACTTTCCAAGTTCTCAACAACCATTCTTTCAAGACCTGGCTCATATATTGGAACTTCTCCTTTGTTCAACCTATCAATCTTATCTTTATCAAGATCAACACAAAAAACCTTATTTCCCATTTCAGAAAAACAGGCTCCAGAGACCAAGCCTACATAACCCACTCCTACAATGGCTATATTCATTTATAAAATTATTTATCTTTGGATTTTAAACTTTCCTTTTGATGAACTTCTTTTCTTAGCCCACTACTTGAAAAGCGATGCTCTCTTTTATTGAAGTATAACTTTATCCCTTTTTTCTCGCAATAATCTCTACCTGTAAAACGCTTATTAGCATATTCATCTCCAATAATGCGAACATCAATATGAAACGAACGTAAAACATCTTCTAAGTCTTGCTCCGTTGCATAAGGAACTATTTCATCCACATATCTACATCCTTTTAACTGAATATATCTTTCCACTACAGATTGTACAGGTCTGTTTTTTTCTGGTCTATCCAAAGTCGGATCTGTTTGCAAACCACAAATCAAGTAATCACATTGACGCTTAGCTTCCTCCAACATCTTTATATGACCTGCATGTAATAAATCAAATGCACTAAATGTTATTCCTACTTTCATTTTCTCTTAATTTTTTGCTAGGCAAATATATATATCTTCTAATACAAAAAAGAATGTTTCTCTCCTAAATTTATAATTTCTTTATTCCTTATTTCGTGTACCATTTCAATAGACCTCCTTGCTTCACTTAATCCAAAACCTTTTCCGTTCAATATTTCTTTATAACTCTCTGTATGCAACTCCGTAAAACCACCACTAAACTCAACCTCCTCTCCATCAACAGTTATAGAACGATATGTTCTTTGACCTTTCAATCTAACTTCTACTGGCAGTGATTGTTCATTAATTGACAAAAACCAACGAACTCTTGCTTTTTCAAACTCTAAATACCCTGCAGATTTATCATTCTCTCTCAAATGTACAACATTCTCTTGAACATCACCAAAGACCCAAGACAACATATCATAAAAATGTATCCCTATATTTGTAGCAATACCTCCTGACTTACTTTCATCTCCCTTCCAAGAAACATGATACCATCCACCTCGTGAGGTTATATAAGTCAAATCAACATCATACTTTTCTTTTTTATTCTCTTTTTCAATTTTGTTTTTTAAAGCAATAATACTCGGATGCAACCTTAATTGTAAAATCGTATTAATTTTATTGCCCGATTCTTTTTCTATATCTTGAAGTGCATCAACATTCCATGGATTCAAAACCAACGGCTTTTCACATATCGCATCAGCACCTCTTCTCAAAGCCATTCTAATATGAGAATCATGTAAATAATTAGGCGTACAGATACTTACATAATCCAACTTTATATCTAGCTGTCTTTTTATCTTCTCGATATGTCGATCGAAACGTTCAAACTCTACAAAAAACTTAGTTTCTGGAAAATAACTATCCATCACCCCAACACTATCAAATTTATCAAGCGCTGCTATTAACTTATTATCGGTATCTTTTATTGCTTTCAAATGTCTTGGAGCTATATAACCAGCCACTCCAATCATTGCAAAATTCTTCATAAATAAAAAATTATCACCCCAAAACCAAACATCAACAGCCTCACTCCTACACAGGGAAAACTTTAGCCAACGAATTTACAAAAAATGAAATTCTCAAATTCTTTTTAAACAAAAAATCCTCATCAGGTATTGATGAGGATTTTTATTTGTGGGCGCGAAGGGATTCGAACCCCTGACTCTCCCGATTATAATCGGGATGCTCTGAACCAACTGAGCTACACCTGATTTATCAAAACCTCAATCTTCTTACTACTTTTCCATTTTTTTATTTCCCGCTCTCGAAAAAGCGCTTCAGATTTAGTCTGAAATTCTTCTTTGTAAACAACTCTCCAGTCTTTCGCTTTAGACGTATAACCTTTATGATTTGATAAATGTCTCTCTAAACGATTTTCAATATCTGAAGTGGACCCGATATAATATTTACCCAAATAATTTGAATACAGTATATACACGTAATATTTCATAGCTATATAAAATAAAAAAGCTACCCATAGAAAGGCAGCTTTTATTTCTGTGGGCGCGAAGGGATTCGAACCCCTGACCCCTTGGGTGTAAACCAAGTGCTCTGAACCAACTGAGCTACGCGCCCGTTTGCAATTAACTTTTCAAGGTTGTGGGCGCGAAGGGATTCGAACCCCTGACCCCTTGGGTGTAAACCAAGTGCTCT
The DNA here is from genome assembly GCF_964036645.1 of Tenacibaculum sp. 190524A02b. NCBI lineage: Bacteria > Pseudomonadati > Bacteroidota > Flavobacteriia > Flavobacteriales > Flavobacteriaceae > Tenacibaculum > Tenacibaculum vairaonense. Next base: position 2,829,416 of record NZ_OZ038525.1, read on the forward strand.
GAACCAACTGAGCTACGCGCCCTTGCTTGTTAATTGCGGATGCAAATATATAACTATTTTTAGAATTGACAACACTTTTTTTAAACTTTTTTTCATAAAATTTCAGCCACCACAAAAGTACTCCCTCCTATATATGCTATATCTTTATCTTTCAAATTAGCCTTCATTGACACAAAAGCCTCTTTTACAGAAGAAAAACCTCTACCTATCAATCCACATTCTTTTGCTTTCTCTTGTAACTCTTTTTCTGAAAGTCCTCTTGGAATTTTTGGCTTACAAAAATAATACGTTGCTTTTTTAGGAAACATTGGTAATACTTCTTCTAATTTTTTATCAGCAACTACACCTAAAACAATATGTAGATTTTCATATTTTTCTTCTTGTAATTGTTTTAGCGTATAAAAAAGTCCTTCTTTATTATGCGCTGTATCACAAATTATTTTTGGTGAATCTTGTAAAACTTGCCACCTTCCTTTTAAATTAGTATTCTTTACTACATTTAAAAAACCCCGTTCAATATCTGATTTTAAAATCACAAAGTCTTTTAGCTTACTTATCGCTTCAATGGCCGTTTTCATATTTTTCTCCTGATAAGCCCCCAACAAATCCGTTTTATACATTATATCACTTGCATCTGAAGCAAAAAAGATATCAGAATTACATTCTTTAGCTTTATCTAGAAAAACCTTTTCTGTTTCAGAATGTCGTTCACCTATGACAACTGGAACTTCTTTTTTTATAATGCCTGCTTTTTCAAAAGCTATTTCTGGCAACGTTTCTCCCAAAAACTGGGTATGATCTAGCCCTATATTAGTAATCACTGACACTTCAGGAGTTATAATATTTGTTGAATCTAATCTACCTCCTAGACCAACTTCTATAACCGCTATATCCACCTCCTCTATAGCAAACTCATTAAAAGCCAAACCGACAGTCATTTCAAAGAATGACAATTGTTGTTTTTCTAAAAAAACTTTATTTTTTTCAATAAAACTAACCACAGAATCTCTAGAGATCTCTTCTCCATTCACCCGAACTCTTTCTGTAAAATTTTTAAGATGTGGTGAAGTATACAAGCCTACTTTATAACCAGCTTCCTGTAATATTGATGCTATCATATGACTTGTAGACCCCTTTCCATTAGTGCCTCCTACATGAATTGATTTAAATTGCTTTTCAGGATTTCCCAAATGTTTAGATAACGCTAAAATATTGGTTAAATCTTTTTTGAATGCAGTTTTACCTTGACGTTGGTACATTGGTAGTTGTCCAAACATCCAATCTAATGTTTCTTGATAAGTCATTAACTGAATAAAAATTACTTGTTATTGTGATAAAGAAAACTTGTAGATAATTGTTCCTTTTTGTTTTGTTGGAGCATTCCCATCAGCATTCCATTTTGTTCTTAAAGCTGCTTCTTTGGCTGGTTTTAATAAACATGGAGCGGTATTTGTAGACCCTTTTACACCTGGAACTGCTTTTATAACCTTTCCATTTTTATCTACCTCTATACTTACAACCACAATTCCTTCTTCTTGACAATTTGGTTTTTTTATTGGTTTTGACAATGCTTTTCTTCCTGCCAAATTATAATTTCCTCCAGAACCACTTCCTGCATTTCCGTAATATTTAGAAGAATTAGGGTCGCCATTTTCATTTCCTTTAACTCCGCTTTTTTTGTCATCACCTTCTCCAGTATTAGCTCCATCTTTTGAGGTTCCATTAAGCAAACTATTCAAAGCGTCCGTTGTTGCTTTTGAAGGTTTTGGTTTTGGCTTCTTTTTAGGTTTTGTCTCTTTTTTTATTTCTTTTACTTCTTCTTTCTTTTCCTCGCTTTTCTCAATTACAGGAACATCTTTTGCTGTATCATCAGTTACCACTTCCTCTTTAATTGTTTCCGAAGGAGCTTCCTCAACTACTTCTTCTTCCACAACCTCTTCTACTTTCTCTGAAACCGATTGTTCTTTTGTTTTCTCCACAGGTTCTCCACTCCCTACTTCTGAATTTCCAAAATTAATTGCTAATCCATATTCTATTGGCGGATCCAAGTACTGCATCCCATAATTAAATATTCCAAACAATAACAACAACAATATTAATGCTGTTATAACTGCTGATTTCTTTTTATGTTTTGTATCTAAAATCGACATATTTACTTGCCTTTTACAGCCAATATCATTTTTAATTTATTTTTATTAGCAATATCTATCACCTTCATCACATTCTTATAAGGAACGTTTTGATCTCCTCTAATTACCACAGTTTTCTTTTTATCAGCTCCAACCCTCTTCAACAACTCGCTTTCTAAATTTCCTGAAGACACTTTCGACTTATCTAAATAGAAAGATGAATTTTTAGTAATTGTAACAGCCACTGAAGTATTGTTTTCTGTTTTTCCTCCTGCTTTAGGCAACAATACATCTATTGCACTAACTGTTACCAGTGTAGAAGTTAACATAAAAAATATCAATAACAGAAAAACTATATCTGTCATTGAAGACATATTAAAACTTGGATCTACTTTATTTCTACCTCTTAAATTCATTATACTGGTTCATTTAATAAATCTAAAAACTCAACCGACTTCGCCTCCATTTGATATACCACCTTATCTGTTCTTACCACCAAGTGGTTGTATGAAATATACGCTATAATACCAACAATTAATCCTGCAACCGTTGTAGTCATTGCTGTATACAATCCATCTGAAAGCATTTTTATATCAATCTGCCCTCCAGAATTAGCTATTTCATGAATTGCAACAATCATACCGATTACCGTTCCTAAAAAACCAATCATTGGTGCTGCACCAGCAATTGTTGCCAAAACACTTACATTTTTTTCTAATTGATATACTTCTAATTTCCCAGCATTCTCAATAGCTTTATTGATATCATCTAAAGGCTTCCCTATTCTAGAAATTCCTTTACCAATTAATCTTGCGGTTGGCGTATCTGTATTATCACATAATGCCCTAGCACTTTCTAGTTTCCCTTCCGTAATATTATCTTTAATTTGATTCATGAAGTTTTTATCTACTTTAGAAGCTGCTTTAATCGCAAAAAATCGTTCAAAATAAATATATAATGCTACTGCTAATAAAACAAATAACAGCGCTATAATTATTTGCCCTCCTACGCCTCCATCCATAATTAAATTATAGATTGACAATGTTTTTTCTTGTGACACCCCTTCTAACAACTCTTCTTGATCTTGAAAATATGCTAACATTAAATTAAATTTAGATAAATAACTAACGAATTAGTTCTTTTTTAATTGTTTAAAAAAATCCTGAACTTTTCAATTCAGGATTTAAAAATATAAAATAAATATGTTTTAAAATTTATGATAGGATTAATTTTACCATTAAATATCCTAAACCACCTAATACTATTGTATAAGGTAAAGCCATTTTTACCATTTTACCATAAGATAAATTAATTAATGGTGCTAAAGACGATGTTAATAAGAATAAAAATGCTGCTTGCCCATTTGGCGTTGCCACACTTGGTAAATTGGTTCCAGTATTGATAGCAATCGCTAGTTTCTCAAAATGCGCTCTATCAATAGCCCCACTTTTAAAGGCATTTTCTACTTCTCCAATATACACCGTTGCCACAAATACATTATCACTAATAGCCGATAAGAATCCGTTTGCTATGTAAAATAGACCAGGCTGAGAAGCAGGATCTTGTTTTAATGCCCAGTCAATTATTGGACTAAACAAATGTTGATCGTGAATCATTGCTACAATTACAAAAAACACCACTAATAACCCTGTAAAAGGTAATGCCTCTTCAAAAGCATGTCCTAATTGATGCTCATCAATAATCCCCATAAATGCAGTTTGTACAATAATTAAAGCTAAACCAATAAAACCAACAGGTGCAATATGTAATGCTAGTCCAGCAATTAAAAGCAACGCCGAAACTCCTTGTACTATTAAACCATATTTTTGCTTATCTGTTCGCTTTTTATCTTCTTCAATAGTATAACTTTCAATTATTTCCGCTGCTACCTTTGGTAATTTTGCACCAAAACCAAACCATCCGGTAGTTTCTAATACTGCAGTAGTCCCCAAACCTGCAAACAATACAGGTATCGTTATTGGTGCCATCTGCTTAAAGAATTCAATAAAATCCCATCCCATTCTCTCTCCAATCAAAAGGTTTTGTGGCTCCCCAACTAACGTACATACTCCTCCTAAGGCCGTACCTACAACTCCATGCATAATTAAACTTCTTAAAAAGCTACGAAATTGCTCTAATGTTTCCCCACTTAATTCCTTTCTATCTAATATACCATCATCATCGTAATCTTCAGAACTCGAATGAATTTTATGATAAACCCCATAAAAACCAACAGCTACACTTATTAATACTGCTGTTACAGTTAAAGCGTCTAAGAAAGCTGATAGCACTGCTGCTAAGAATACAAATAACAAAGACAGTACTAGTTTTGACTTTATTTTAGTAAACACCTTACTGAATACATACATCAACAAAGGCTTCATAAAATAAATACCAGCTACCATAAAGACCAACAACAATACTACTTCCAAGTTTTGATCTACTTCATTATAAGCGTTTTTAGGCGTAGTTAACCCCAAAGCTAAAGCCTCAATTGCCAATAATCCCCCTGATTGAAGCGGATAGCATTTAAGTGCCATGGCAAGTGTAAATATAAACTCCCCTATAAAAAGCCAAGCAGTTATTGTTTTCCCAAAAACAAAAAGAGAAAAAACATTAAATATTAAAAAACCAAGCATGGTCATTTTAAACCACTTAGGGCTATTACCCAAAAAATATTTAAACATAGTATTAAATTTGTAGCCTTCTTACATTAATTCTTTTAATGCTATCTCAAAGGCCGTTTCACTTATTTTAGTTTTTGAAGCGCTTTTTGCAAACGTTTTTTGTAACGCTTTTTTTATTATTCTTGATGTATCTTCAAAAATTGCTTCATCACTCATTTCTACTCTTCTTTCCATAAAATATGCAAATACTCTTGCCATTCCACAATTAGAAATAAAGTCTGGAATTAAACTCACCTTTTTATCAGTATCTTCCATAATAGACCCAAAGAATATTTCTTTATCAGCAAAAGGCACATTTGCCCCGCAAGAAATAACTTCTAAACCTGTATTAATCATTTGATTTATCTGCTCTTGTCTTACTAGTCTAGATGCAGCGCATGGAGCAAATATTTCACATGGTAAATTCCAAATACGTTCATTCATTTCTTCAAAAGGAATCATATTCTCAGCCACTAAAGTATTTCCATCTTTATTTAGGAAAAGTTGTTTTATTTCTTCAAAAGAAAAACCTTCTTCATTAATAACTCCTCCAACTCTATCAATAATCCCAACTACTTTAGCTCCCATCTGTGCCAAATAATATGCTGCAGCAGATCCAACATTCCCAAAACCTTGAACAATTGCTCTTTTTCCTGAAACACTGCCTCCATAAATATCATAATAGTGACGAACTGCTTCTGCTACACCATACCCAGTAATCATATCCGCTACCGTATACTTTTTTAAAACATCAGGTGATAAGTTTTTATCTTCAATTACTTTAATAACCCCATGCCTTAACTGCCCTATTCTATTAATCTTATCGGCCTCAGTTGGTTTAAAATGTCCATTAAAAACTCCTTCTTGCGGATGCCAAACACCACTATCTTCTGTTATTGGAATTACTTCATGAATTTCATCTACATTCAAGTCTCCACCAGTACCATAATAACTTTTCAATAGAGGAGCTACAGCTTTATACCATCTTTCTAACACTCCTTTTTTACGAGGATCGTGTGGATCAAAATTTATGCCAGATTTTGCACCTCCTATTGCTGGACCAGAAACTGTGAACTTCACCTCCATAGTTTTTGCTAAAGACATTACTTCGTACTTATCTAAACCTTTACGCATTCTAGTTCCTCCACCTGCTGCTCCTCCTCTTAAAGAGTTAATGACAGTCCATCCTTCAGCTTCAGTTTCGGAATCTTTCCAATTAAAAACTATTTCTGGTTGTTTTTCTTCGTATTTTTTTAATAATTCTTTCATTGTATATAAATTAATGTTCAACTTTATGATTTTCTATTCCATATTCTTTCTTACCATAAAAAATTAGTTCCCCAAAAGGGGAGTTAAAGCTGATTCATCTCTTTATATTTTTAGATTTTATTAATTCCACAAACTTACCATAAAAAAACATATCTTGAACATTATAAATTTGTTAAACCATGTTTTAAAGGTCATTAAAGTGGAGTTTAAAATTACCTTGTAATAAAACGGTTGCTAAAATACGATGGAAACTTTTTTATTCCAAAAAGTTTCCAGTTAATTTTAAGATTTTAACATTCCTTTAAATTAGGAGTAAATATTTCTCCTGAAGAATGATCTTTTGTTGCACCTGTTACTGAAGCCAAACAGTTAACCTTATTATGAACACGTAAAATTCCTAAAAAAGCAAATATGAGTGCTTCTTTATATTCTATAAGCTCTTTTTCTACAACTACTACCCTTTGTTTTGTGTAAAATTCAATACGTTCTATTAAATAGCTATTAAAAACACCTCCTCCAGTAAATAAAACTTTAGAGGGTATTTCTATGATAGTAGCTATTTGAATAGCCGCATGTTCTACAAACGTATTTAGTATTACTGGAATATCTTTTTCTAAAGTATCAATTAAAGGAAATATAGATTCTTGCACCCATTCCAATCCTAAAGACTTTGGTGGACTTTTACTGTAAAAAGGAATTTTATTCAGTCCTTCAAGTAATTTATTGTTTAATTTTCCTGATCTCGCTAACTGCCCACCATCATCGTAATCTAAATTTAATTTTCTTGTATAAAAATTCAAAACAATATTTACAGGGCAAATGTCAAATGCTAATCTGTAGTTTTCTTTTTCATAAGAAACATTAGCAAAACCTCCTAAGTTAACACAATAGTCATAAGAACTAAATAACATTTTATCACCTATAGGTACTAACGGAGCTCCTTGACCACCTAACTTTACATCTTGTGTCCTAAAATCACAAACTACTTTTTGTTTTGTTTTATTAGCTATAGTTTGACCATCTCCTATTTGTAATGTATATCCTTTTTCTGGTTGGTGTAAAATTGTATGTCCATGAGAAGCAATAAAATCTACCTTAAATATTTTATTGCTTTCAATAAAAGTGTTCAGAATATCTGCTAACAAAACACCATATGCTACATTTATATATGCTAACTTTTCTTTTGAATAAAAAATTGCTTCTTGTAACTCTTTTTTCCACTCCAATGTATATGGAATAGTCTCTGAAGCCAATATTTTAAAATTAGTGTAATTCTCATTCTTAAATCTAACATAAACTAAATCAACTCCATCTAATGAAGTTCCAGACATTAATCCGATAACATGCGTGTAATCTCCTATCATATTTGGTGAAAATAGAAAAATCTATTGAAAATTTAACATTAAAAAAGTATCTTTGGGAACATTTTTTACGAATTTAACAAATATATTAACGATAATGGATTTTAATCTTACAGAAGAGCATTTAATGATTCGTGATGCTGCACGTGATTTTGCACAAAACGAGTTATTACCAGGAGTTATTGAGAGAGACGAGAAACAAGAATTCCCTAACGAATTAGTTAGAAAAATGGGAGAATTAGGTTTCATGGGAATCATGGTAGATCCTAAATATGGAGGTAGCGGTATGGATAGTGTTTCTTACGTATTGATTATGGAAGAATTATCTAAAATAGATGCTTCGGCTTCTGTAATGGTATCTGTAAACAACTCATTAGTTTGTTATGGTTTAGAAGCCTATGGAACTGAAGAGCAAAAACAAAAATATTTAACCAAATTAGCTACTGGTGAACAAATTGGTGCTTTTTGCTTAAGTGAACCTGAAGCTGGTAGTGATGCTACTTCACAAGCTACTACTGCTGAAGATAAAGGTGATTACTACTTATTAAATGGTACTAAAAACTGGATAACTAACGGTGGTCGTGCTGGAGTTTATTTAGTAATAGCACAAACAGACAGAAGCAAAGGACATAGAGGAATTAATGCATTTATTGTTGAGCAAGGCATGGAAGGTTTCCACATTGGACCTAAAGAAGATAAATTAGGAATTCGTGGTTCTGATACGCATACATTACAATTTAATGATGTAAAAGTTCCCAAAGAAAACAGAATAGGTGAAGATGGGTTTGGATTTAAATTTGCTATGAAAACTTTATCAGGAGGACGCATTGGTATTGCTGCTCAAGCTTTAGGTATTGCGTCAGGAGCTTATGAACTAGCTTTAAAATATTCTAAAGAACGTAAGGCTTTCGGTACTGAAATCTGCAATCACCAAGCAATTGCATTTAAGTTAGCAGATATGTATACTGAAATTTCAGCTGCTCGCCACTTAGTAATGCAAGCCGCTTGCGAAAAAGATGCTGGTAAAAATTATGACCGTTCTGGTGCTATGGCTAAATTATACGCTTCTAAAGTAGCTATGGAACACACTGTTGAAGCTGTACAAATTCATGGAGGAAATGGTTTTGTAAAAGAATACCATGTAGAACGTTTAATGCGTGATGCAAAAATTACTCAGATTTATGAAGGTACTTCTGAAATACAGAAAATAGTAATCTCTAGAAGTCTTTTAAGAGACTAACAATTTTTAATATATACTTTTAAGGAATAGTTTTTCAAAAGTTAAATTTTAAAGTTGTGTTTTTATTAACATCAGTATGGTATGATGTTTGATAGCACAACCCTAACATTTAAAATTTAAAACATGAAAAAACTATTCTTTTTCTTTGTATTAATGATTGGAATCTTCGTAAACGCTCAAACAAATGAACCAGCTAACGCTCAACCTATTTTTCCTAATGACAATAGTGACGGAGCTAGCTTTACAATATCTGAAGATCTTAAATTACCTGACGGACAATTTAGCTTAGGTGCAAACTTTGGCCTTCCTCTTGGTGATACTAGTAACGTTTATTCTTATGCTTTAACGGCTGAAGCTAACTACTTATTTAATGTTTCTGATGATTTTAAAATTGGTCCTTCTGTAGCTTTCATTAATTATTCTGGCAAAACAGAAGGTAATAGTGGCTTTGGAGATGTTCAATTCCTTCCTGTTGCTGCTGCTGCAAGATTTAATCTTTCTGAAGAATTTGCTTTAGGAGCTGATGTAGGGTATGGTATTGGATTAAACACAGGAAATAAAGGCGGGTTTTATTATAGGCCTTTGCTAAGCTATGAATTTGCTGATAACATTGCTGTACAAGCAAGCTATAACGGAATTACAAATGATGGCAACAATATGTCTAACGTAGGCTTAGGTATTGTATTCAAGCTTTAAAAACTATTAAAACTTTAAAAAATGTTAAAGTCTACCTTTATTGGGTAGGCTTTTTTACTTTTATAGCATGGATACGTTTAAGAAATTAGAAAACCCCGTTTGGCATTCACTCTGTGAAACGCATGAAAAGTTTGCAATAACCTATAATAATGTAAAATTTTACCATCCAGATATATGTCCTTTTGGAGCGTTTACTCATTTTGAAGACACTCAACAGGCTATGTTAAAGTACGCTGAGTTAACTAAAGATTTTTTTATAGTTGGTGAAACACCTAAAAAACCAGCCTCTATTTTATTTGACAAAGCAGTTCCTTGTGAACAAATGGTTTTAGAAGCTTTAGCTGAACCTACTTACAGCCATACAATTGAAAAACTAACAGAAAACCACATACAAGAAATCTACGATTTAGTATGGTTAGTAATGCCTGGCTATTATAAAAAAAGAACTTTTGAAATGGGAGACTATTATGGTATTTTTATTGACAATAAGCTAGTAGCTATTACAGGTGAAAGGCTACAACTAAACGAATTTATAGAAGTAAGTGCAGTAGTAACGCACCCTAACTATACGAGAAGAGGTCTTGCGAAACAATTGGTAGCACATACTTGTAAAAAAATACTCGATAAAGGAAAAATACCTATACTTCATGTAGCCGATAAAAATGTTAGTGCTATAAAACTATATGAAAAATTAGGCTTTAAAAGTATTCGAAAAATGGTGTGGAGACATTATTTAGTAAAATAACCTTATAAAATATTCTAAAAATCAATTGGTATTACTCATTATTTTTAAACTCTATAGCATGTAAATGCAAACCAGATGCTGGTGCTATCGTTTTTAAAAATTCAATAGAAGTATCCGGATTCAATGAGTCTTTAATAAAATCTAAACTATAATTTCCTTTCCCTAGTTCAAATAAAGCGCCCATTATTAAACGTATTTGATTTCTTAAAAAACCTTCTCCTTTAACAATTAACACATAACTTTTATCTGGAAAAAAAGAAGCCGTAATTTCTTCATTTACTTCAATTTTACAATCTATAATTGTTCTTTCTACCTTTGTTTCTTCAGATGGTTTTGTACAATATCTTTTAAAGTTATGAAAACCCTTAAACAACTTAGCGCCTTCTTTCATTAAAGAAACATCCAAACTACCTAAAATTCCTGTTAAAAAAGGAGCACAATATGGATGGTTTTTCTCTCCAAAAGAGAAATAATAACGATACTCTTTAACTTTTGGTTGTTGAATAATATTAAAAGTAGGATCTTCAATCTTCTCAATAGTTTGTAAACGAATATCCGATGGTGAATTTATATTAAACAGCCTTTCAAAATCCTTTACATTTAAAACCTCATCTATAAACAACTGAAAAAAGTAACCTTCAGCAGAAACTTTGGCATCAGTTCTACCTACTCCAACAGACTTACATCGAATTCCCTTACATACAAACTTCAATGTTTTATCTAACGCCCAATGTACTGTTTTCAAATTAGGTTGTTTCTGCCATCCGTGAAAACGAAATCCTAAATACTGAATGTTTACTATATATTGATGTTGATATCCCATATTTATAATCTAAAAAGCGAAATTACTCTTTTTTAAACCAGTTACCCTTTCAAAACTAATTACATTATTCTTAAAAAAATTAACATAAAAATAATATTTCAACAACAAAACACTTAAAAACGGGTTTTACACCTATATTAAAAACACCAATATCAACTTTTTTTTAAGAAAAATGCATTTTTATTAAATCCTTACTTTTTAAACCTTTTTTTTACCAGATTAACTTTTGATAAGTGTTGTAAAACCCCAATTTATCATATCATCATTTTTACCTATACTTTTTTAACACGCTACTTCTTTCGAAAAGGTTTTCGAAGCCCCCAAACCTAGTAATCATTTGTTTTTTAAGGGTTTTTACATGAAATTTGAAGTGTCATTAATTCAAATACAAACACACTGTTTAGCTTAAAAAAAGACATATCATTCATTTTAAAAGTACTTGTAGTTAGCACTTTTCTAGTGCATGTTATTAAATATGTTTATAGCTATTTCAATTTGTGTCGTTCATTAATATCCTTTTTTGAAAAAACAATGACACATACATCTTCCAATTATATAACCATACATATAAGATCATTTACGAACCTAGTTTTGATACCCTTTAAAATTGATACATCATATCAATTTCGGATATACAACAACCCAATACCTATCCCTATAGACTCTTAATCAAAGAACTATTTTTTTAGGCAGTTATTATCAAAACTACTCCCATAATGGGAATTACTCCTGAAAACACGTAAGGTGTCTTCTTTAGAATTTTGGTTGCTAAATTTTAGTATCCATTCATAACATTTACAACACTTTTAAAACCTTTTTAATGAAGAAAATTGAAGCCATTATTAGAAAATCAAAATTTCATGAGGTAAAAGAAGCTCTACATGAGGTAGGCGTTAACTTCTTCTCGTATTGGGATGTAACTGGATTAGGTAATGAAAAGCAAGGGCATGTGTATAGAGGTATTTCTTACAGCACTAGCGACATTCAAAGAAGGTATTTATCCATAGTAGTAAATGATGAGTTTAAAGAAGCTACAATTAATGCTATACTATCATCTGGAGCTACTGGAAATGTGGGAGATGGAAAAATATTTGTTTCCAATATAGAAGAATGCTACAGAATTAGAACAGGGGAAAAAGGGAATGATACACTTAACTAACAAAATACTATTTATGGATATACTTTCTACCAATAATATATGGATGATGATTTGTACTGCATTAGTTTTTATAATGCATTTAGGCTTTACTTTTTTAGAAATAGGCTTAACGAGACAAAAGAATACTTTAAACATCTTATTTAAAAATATCTTTATCATTACTGTAGGCCTACTTCTCTATTGCTGTATTGGATTTAATTTTATGTATCCTGACTTTACAACTAACTCATATGGAATATTAGGTTTTGCTGGTTGGGGCTTACAAGCTCCTTTACAAAATGGTGTTTTAGATTTATCATACAACACTGGATACACGTATTGGACTGATTTCCTTTTCCAAGGCATGTTTGCTGCAACAGCCGCCACTATTGTTTCTGGAGCTGTGGCAGAACGTATGAAATTAAATGCTTTTATCATTTTTACCTTTATCTATGTTGGTTTCGTATATCCAATAGTTGGATCATGGAAATGGGGAGGTGGTTTTTTAGATAAAATGGAAACTCCTTTTTATGACTTTGCTGGTTCTACCTTAGTCCATTCAGTTGGCGGCTGGGCCGCTTTAATAGCTGTTTGGCTACTAGGAGCACGAATAGGAAAATTTAAAGACGGAAAATCTTATGCTATACCAGGACATAATATTCCATTAGCTACTGCTGGAGTACTTATATTATGGTTTGGTTGGTTTGGTTTTAATGGAGGATCTGTACTTTCTGCCGATCCTACTAAAACCTCATTAACCTTAGTTACCACTTGTTTGGCAGCAGCATCAGGCGGGGTTCTTGCATTCTTAAGTTCATCCATTGCTTATAGAAATTATGATCTTACTATGTTTTTAAACGGAATTTTAGGCGGATTAGTAGGAATTACCGCTGGTGCTGATCAAATGTCTCCAACTAATGCTATTATCATTGGAGCCATTTCTGGTACACTAGTGGTTATAGCCGTAAGTGCAATAGACAAATGGAAACTAGACGACCCTGTTGGCGCCATAGCCGTTCATTTAGTATGCGGTATCTGGGGAACGCTAGCGGTTGGTATTTTTGGTCAATTAGCTGGTTGGAGTCAGTTTTTATCACAATTAATAGGTGTATTCACCTATGCTATCACCTGTATCATTACTTCTTTTTTAATCATATATCCTTTGAAAAAAACAATTGGAATACGTGTAGCACCAAAAGAAGAATTAGAAGGACTGGACAAATCCGAGCATGGAATTAACGCCTATCCTGAATTTAGATTAAACGAATAACAAACAACGTAACATTAGCTAACATGAAGAATCAAGGACTTTATTTAAACGAGTTTGAAAGAGACAATTGTGGAGCTGGTTTTATTTGCAACCTTAACGGAAAAAAATCGAATTCCATTATACACAATGCACTTGAAATCTTAGTAAAACTTGAACATAGAGGAGCAGTAAGCTCTGATGGTAAAACTGGTGACGGAGCAGGAATTTTAATTGACATTCCGCACAACTTTTTTAAAAGAGTGTGTAACTTTGAAATACCAGAAGCAAACGAATATGCAGTTGGAATGGTTTTTCTTCCTAAAGGAAAAAACCAGCAACAATTTTGTATTAATACTTTTGAAAAGGAAATAAAAAAACAAGACTTACGTATTATTGGATGGCGAGAAGTTCCTGTTAACAATCGTTGTGTAGGTGAAATTGCAGCAAAATCTGAACCTACCATAAAACAGATTTTTATTGACAAGAACAACCAACAATTATCTGACTTAGCATTCAATGCTAAACTGTATGCTGCTAGAAAGATTAGTGAACATACTATTTACAACTCAAAACTTTCTGAAGCGAATTACTTCTATTTACCATCACTTTCCACTACTACCATTATTTATAAAGGATTATTAATTCCTGAAGATATTGGTGAGTATTATACAGACTTAAAAGAAAAAGACGTAGTAACTCGCTTAGCATTAGTGCACCAACGCTTTTCTACCAATACATTCCCTTCATGGGATTTAGCACAGCCTTTTCGCTATATGTGCCATAACGGAGAAATCAACACTTTAAAAGGTAATGTAAGTAGAATGCGCGCAAGGCAAGAGCTTATGAAGAGCCCTTTATTCAAAGACATGGATGAATTATTCCCTATTGTTCTTGAAGAAAAATCCGATTCTGCTTCTATGGACATGGCGTTAGAATTATTACTAATGACAGGACGCTCATTACCAGAAGTATTGATGATGATGGTTCCTGAAGCTTGGGAAAAAGACGAGTATATGTCTGAAGAAAAACGCGCTTTTTACGAGTATAATTCTTGTATAATGGAACCTTGGGACGGCCCTGCTTCTGTACCTTTTACTGATGGTAATTATATTGGTGCTGTATTGGATAGAAATGGGCTACGTCCATCAAGATATACGGTTACCAAAGATGGTTTTGTAATCATGGCTTCTGAAACTGGTGTCATAGAAGTTAATCCAAAAAATGTGGTGAAGCACGGTAGGTTAGAACCAGGGAAAATGTTTTTAGTGGATATGAATGCTGGACGCATTGTGGAAGATCAAGAGATAAAAAACGAAATTGTCTCTAAACATCCATATACTGAATGGGTAAAAGACCATGCATTGCCATTAGCCAAAGTACCATACACAAACAATCCACCCACAAAAGAGGAAACAGATTACGAAACCCGTTTACAAATTTTTGGTTACACCTTTGAAGATATTAGCACAGTAATAGCACCTATGGCTATTAAAGCTAAAGAAGCCATTGGTTCTATGGGAACCGATACACCTTTAGCCGTTTTATCAGACAAACCTCAACTTTTATACAACTACTTTAAACAACTATTTGCGCAAGTTACCAATCCGCCTTTAGATGGAATTAGAGAGGAAATAATTACTGATATCAGCCTAGCTATTGGAGGAGATAGAAACATTTTTGATATCGCTGCAGAACAATCTAAAAAGTTACGCATTCAAAATCCAGTTATTTCTAATACTGATTTAGATAAAATAAAACATATTAACCACCCAGACTTTCAAACCAAATCTATTTCAATTCTATATAAATACAAAAAAGGGGTTAATGGATTGGAAGCTGCTTTAGACAATATGTTAATTGAAGCAGAGAAAGCACTAGATAAAGGTACTAACATTATCATTCTTTCAGATAGAGGTGTTACTAAAAAGAAAGCACCAATTCCAGCTTTACTCGCCTGCTCTTATTTACACCATGCCATGTATAAGAAAGGGAAACGCTCTAAATTTGGCATTGTCATTGAAACTGCCGAAGCTAGAGAACCACACCATTTTGCTACCCTATTTGGGTATGGAGCAAGTGCCATTAATCCTTATTTAGTAAATGAAATTATTGGTCAAGAGGTACGTCAAGGCAATATTAAAAAGTGCAGTGAAGAAGAAGCTATTGAAAACTACAACACTGCTATTGGAAAAGGACTTTTAAAAATAATGAACAAGATAGGTATCTCTACCTTACATTCATACAGAGCTTCTCAAATATTTGAAATCTTAGGATTAAAAAAGTCTTTTTGTACTAAGTATTTCCCAAATACACCTTCTCGTATTGGTGGCATAGGACTCTATGTGTTAGAAAAAGACATTGTTACTCGCCATAAAAAAGCTTTCCCAGAACAAAACATTGACGCACAACTATCATTACCTATGGGTGGCGAGTACAGATGGAGAAGAAATGGTGAAAAACATCTTTTTAACCCTAACAGTATTGCCAAACTTCAACAAGCCGTAAGAAGTAACAGTAAAGAAACGTATAAAAATTACGCTAAGCAAATTAATGAGCAAAGCAAGAGCTTAATGACTATTAGAGGCTTGCTAGAGTTTAATAATTTAGATCCTATACCTATTGACGAAGTAGAACCTTGGACAGAAATTGTAAAACGCTTTAAAACCGGAGCTATGTCTTTTGGTTCTATTAGTAAAGAAGCACATGAAAACCTTGCTATTGCCATGAATAGAATTGGTGGAAAAAGTAATTCTGGCGAAGGTGGTGAAGATATTGAACGCTTTAAACCTTTAGATAACGGCGATTCTAAAAGTAGTGCTATTAAACAAGTTGCCTCTGGACGTTTTGGAGTATCAAGTAATTATTTAACCAATGCCAAAGAGATACAAATTAAAATGGCACAAGGTGCTAAACCTGGTGAAGGTGGACAATTACCTGGTGAAAAAGTATTTCCTTGGATTGCTAAGGTTAGAAACTCAACGCCTTTTGTAGGGCTTATTTCTCCACCTCCACATCATGATATTTATTCTATTGAAGATTTAGCTCAGCTTATTTATGATTTAAAAAATGCCAATCGTCAAGCTAGAGTTAATGTAAAATTAGTATCAAAAGTAGGAGTTGGTACCATTGCCGCAGGGGTTGCCAAAGCAAAAGCAGATGTAATCCTTGTTTCAGGGTTTGACGGAGGTACTGGTGCCTCGCCTCTTACCTCTTTAAAACACGCGGGATTACCTTGGGAATTAGGAATTGCAGAAGCGCAACAAACCTTAGTCCTAAATAATTTAAGAAGTAGGGTTGTATTGGAATGTGATGGACAATTGAAAACAGGAAGAGATGTTGCCATTGCCGCCTTATTAGGTGCAGAAGAATTTGGTTTTGCCACTGCTCCTTTAGTTGCTTCTGGGTGTATTATGATGCGTGCTTGCCATTTAAACACCTGTCCTGTTGGAATTGCTACGCAAGATCCTGAGCTTCGAAAAAACTTCAAAGGAACTCCAGAGCATGTCATTAATTTTATGTATTTCGTAGCAGAAGAACTTCGTGAAATCATGGCGCAATTAGGTTATAGAACCTTAACTGAAATGATTGGTCAAACGCACAAGTTAAACGTTAAAAAAGCCATTACTCATTACAAAGCTAAGGGGTTAGATTTATCTAGCATTTTATACCAACCACAAAACAACACCTCATCATTATACAATACCGAAAAGCAAAACCATCAGCTAGAAAATGTATTGGATATGAAAATATTTTCGGAAGCAAAAATGGCTATTCAAAATAAAGTACCATTAAGTTTTGCTTATAAAATCAAAAACACGGATCGTACTGTGGGAGCCATCTTATCTAATGAAATTTCTAAAATTCATGGTGAAGATGGGTTACCTGAAGACACGCTTAATTTAAACTTTACAGGAGCTGCAGGTCAAAGTTTTGGCGCTTTTGCTACCAAGGGACTTACACTTACCGTTGAAGGCGAAACAAATGACTACTTAGGAAAAGGACTTTCTGGAGGAAAAATTATTATAAAAAAACCAAGTACTGCAAGCTTTAAAGCACATAAAAGCATTATTACGGGTAATGTTACCTTATATGGAGCTATTACCGGTGAGGTTTATATTAACGGAATAGCAGGAGAACGTTTTGCTGTTAGAAATTCTGGAGCTACAGCAGTAGTTGAAGGCGTTGGTGACCATGGTTGTGAATACATGACTGGAGGTAAAGTAATTGTTTTAGGTGAAACGGGCAAAAACTTTGGTGCTGGTATGAGTGGTGGTATTGCTTTTATTTATGATAAAAATGACACTTTTAAAAACAAGAACTGCAACCTTGAAATGGTTGACTTAGAGACTTTGACTGCTGAAGATAAAGCGGAGCTAAATACACTTATTAAAAATCATCTAAAATACACAGACAGCGCATTAGCTAAAACCATTTTAGACAATTGGCAAAGTGAGGTTAATAACTTTACTAAAGTATACCCTAAAGAATACAAAAAAGCTTTAGAAAAAATAGCAGTAGAACAACAACAACTAACAGCATAAATTATGGGACAAATAGGAGGATTTAAAATCTATAAAAGAATAAACGAAAAACAACAGGAGGTAAAAAACAGAGTACAAAACTATGACGAGTTTACGATTCCATTAAACCAAGGAACCCTAAAGGAACAAGGCTCTAGATGCATGAACTGCGGGGTTCCATTTTGTCATAGTGGATGCCCTTTGGGTAATTTAATTCCTGATTTTAATGAGATGGTACATAGAGGTGAATGGAAAAAAGCCTTACACATACTACATGCCACTAATAACTTTCCTGAATTTACAGGAAGATTATGCCCTGCACCTTGTGAAAAAGCATGTGTACTAGGAATTATTGACGAGCCTGTATCTATTGAGAATATTGAAAAATATATTGTTGAAAAAGGGTTTTCTGAAGGGTGGATTTTTCCGAAACCACCTAAAGAAAGAACTGGAAAAACAGTAGCTGTTGTAGGCTCTGGCCCTGCTGGTTTGGCTGCTGCACAGCAACTCAATCGAGCGGGTCATACCGTAACTGTTTTTGAGAGAGAGGATGCCATTGGTGGGTTACTACGTTATGGCATTCCTAATTTTAAACTAGAAAAAAGTATTATTGATAGACGCGTTGGTATTTTAGAGGCTGAAGGTATTATTTTTAAAACCAACACAAATGTAGGTGTTAATTATAGCGTAGATAAGTTAAAGGAATTTGATGCTGTGGTACTCTGCGGAGGTGCTACTGTACCTAGAAGCTTACCTATTAAAGGTATTGATGGAAAAGGAGTTCACCAAGCAATGGATTACTTAACCGAACAAACCAAAAACCTATTTAGTCAAGAACAAACCAAAAACATTATTGCTAAAGATAAGCACGTGATTGTTATTGGTGGTGGTGATACTGGTTCTGATTGTGTTGGAACCGCTAATCGTCAAGGAGCTAAGTCAGTAACTAATTTTGAAATTATGCCGAAGCCTCCACATCACAGAAGTAAATCTACCCCTTGGCCTTACTGGCCTTTACAGCTAAAAACAAGCACTTCACATGAGGAAGGCTGTGATAGAAACTGGTTGATTAATACGAAAGAGTTTATTGTAGACAACAACAACCAATTAACAGCTATTAAAACAGTTGAAGTAGAATGGAAAACCGTTCCTGGGGAAAGACCTCAACTTATTGAAAAGCCTTGTACAGAAAAAGTATGGCCGTGCGATTTGGTATTGCTTTCTCTAGGTTTTTTAGGCCCTGAAAAAACATTAGCAGAAAAACTAGGGCTTGAAGTAGATGCTCGTAGTAACTACAAAGCTACTAATGACTACCAAACTAATATACCTAATATTTTTACTGCTGGTGACATGCGTAGAGGACAATCTTTAATTGTTTGGGCTATTTCTGAAGGCAGAGAAGCTGCTAAAGCTGTAAATACCTACTTAACTCAAAACGATTTATTACCAAGTAAAGGAGAAGGTAATTTATTAAGAGCGTAATACAATAAAGTCTCCCAAAAGTTAAAAAGGTCGTTTTACCTAATGGTAAGCGACCTTTTGTTTTTATTTTTATATAATATCGGCTGTTTTTCATGAGATTACTTCACTTCGTAAACTACGTTCGTAATGACGGAAATGAACAAAATCCTATAACGTCATTGCGATGGAGTGAAAATGGAAGAAGCAATCTCTTAATCGCTTACTCTAAACTAAAGATTACTTCACTCCGTAAACTGCGTTCGTAATGACGGAAATGAACAAAATTCTAAAACATCATTGCGATGGAGTGAGAACGGAAGAAGCAATCTCTTAAT
This sequence comes from Tenacibaculum sp. 190524A02b, assembly GCF_964036645.1. NCBI lineage: Bacteria > Pseudomonadati > Bacteroidota > Flavobacteriia > Flavobacteriales > Flavobacteriaceae > Tenacibaculum > Tenacibaculum vairaonense. Next base: position 2,849,048 of record NZ_OZ038525.1, read on the forward strand.
CGCTTACTCTAAACTAAAGATTACTTCAATCCGTAAACTGCGTTGGTAATGAACAAAGCTACCGCCTATAAAAAAACTGCCTAAGAATTACTTCTTAGACAGTTTCATTTGAGTGGTTTTTAAACTTATATACAATCCATCATTCTTCTTTTATTTTATAAGTACTTTCTTTATAGCATAGCTACCTTTATTCTGAATGTATAAAACATACGTTCCTTTGGCATATTTAGATACTTCAACAGCTTCTATATTACTTGCTTTATAGTTCTTATAAACCATTTGACCTTGAAGATTTACTAACGCTATCATTTCTACTTGTTCTTGTTGTGGGACTTCTATATTCAAAATAGAACTGGTAGGGTTAGGATAGGTTTTAATAGCAAGGTCTGCTTTAAAAGCAACTTTTTTACCTGATGATAATCTAGGTGCTACTGTAGTATTTGATGCTGGTGGCGTAGCTGCATTAAATACAAAACATCTTTTACAACCTGTATTAGGGTTAATTAACTCCAATCGTAACCAATCATTTAATCCATTGGTAGCAAAAATAGAAGTATTTGTTACCGATTGCCCATTATTAAGTGGATAAGCTGTACCTCCTGTACAATTAGCAGCATCTAATCCTGATTGACTACTTGCTTGGTACCAATTCATAATCAACGGTTCTGGACTGCTTACACTTACTACATGTCCAATATTAAGTACTGCGCTTGAAGTAATCGTTACTTTTGATGGTGCAGCAATTGCTAAACTAGTAGCACTACCTACACAAGCACCATTGCTTGGCGTAACACTAACAGTACCTGCATTACCATCTAATTGCAAAGTAATCACTTGTTGATTAATTGGTCCTACCGGTGTCCATTCTTTCGGATAACTCCATTGATGTGCATCCGCAATACCTTGTGTATCTGCTGTAAATGTAATTTGTCTATCACAAGTAATTGCTCCTTTTGTTATAGTTGCTTTAGGCTGTACTGTTACCACCAAAGAAGTAGCTACAGACTCACAACCTGCTGTGTTATAAGTAGCAACTTTTAATGTATACGCTCTATGTGCATTAGTAGGTGTAAAACTAAAATTAGCAGGAGCAGTAATGTGTTGACTACTGATTCCCCCAGTACTATCAATTATAGTCACCTCTGCATTTGAAGCGCCTTTGTAATCAATTGCATAATTATAAGCAGCATCAGGCAACACACAAATAGTTCCAGTAATACCTGGGGCAATTGGCGCTATCTCAAAATTATGTGATGCTGATGGTGGCGTAGTAGGATTGGTACAGTTATTTGCTCCATCTAAAGTAGCTGTAACTGTAAAGTTTCCTGTTGTATTTGCTGGAATCCCACCTGCTGGAGGAATTAATGTTAAGGTATTTCCATTATCTCTACGTTGCCAACCATTATTCGTTAATTCCGCAGGAATGTCCCATTTATATTTAGCAAATGGTGTAGCGGTAAATGTAAAATCATTGGTTATATTACTTTGTATACAAGTAGCTCCTTCTATAGCTACTGTATTCCCTCCTCCAAATCTATTTACAAAAGCAGTTGCAGATGAACTTTTACAATCTGGCTCTGAAATATCGGCTGCACTAACTGTTATAATACCACTCTCAGTATCTGTAAAGCTAATTTCAACTTTACTTCCATTGGTTGTTTTTGGAGTAACCGTCCAATTGGCATTCCCTCCAGTACCCCATGTGTATACTTTATCTGCTTCAGGATTGGTTACTTCAACTTCTAAAGTAGCTCCTGTTGTAGCATCAGCACAATAAATTTGTTGAGACAACTTAGGTGTTGCAGGACTTGCTGTAATAATTCTATCAAATGAATGTTTCCCTAATACCGTATTTGAAATTCGTATTATAAAATTTCCTACGTTAGAAGGCTTTGCATTTCCTTGGTAAATAACCGCTGCTGCATTTCCGTATAACTCACTCGACTCTATTTTTAAAATAGCAGGATCAAAAGTATTCCCATTTGAGTCTAATAATTCCCACTCAAAAAGTCCATTTCCTGCAATAGCATCTGTAACTGTATAGGCTGTTGATTTACTAGCATCTAAATTATTATCTCTTAAACAGGTAACTCCTAATATTTCAGATGGCGTAAAGTTTTTTAATACTTCCCACGTTCTACTTGGTCCTCCTCCGCATACACCTGTACAAGCGTCTACAAAAGAAATACTCAAAAATCCTTTACTTATAGCTCCTGGAATACTAGCAATGGTTACAGTAGACACATAGTTTCCGTTAGCGTCTGGAGTAGCCGCAGTACTTTGACTTGTTATTTGTATACCTCCAAAAGCAAACCAAGCTACGTTTAAAGGCACTGTATCTGTAATACTTACTACTTGATGTGTAGGATTTGATGTACCCGACTGTACATTTAATGGAATCCATGGCGATCTTGTTTGAATACCATTTGGTTGATTAATATCACCATACAACAACGTAAAATTAGGATTCAATTGATTACTTGTAGGATTGATGTCTATATCATATCGTACTACAGTATCTGGAGTAGTAGAAGTATCTATAATTTTAACAAACACTTTTCCTGTTCCTCTAACTACCAAGTTTACTTCACTAGTTCCTGCAATAGTTAATGAACTAGTTCCTGTTGAATTACTAGGTGCATTTACATCTTTAAAAAGAAGTGGCCCTGTAGCGTTCCATGTAAAGGTAGCTTTACTTACATCTATATTATTGGTATTTGGTGATAATTTAATAGTTGCCCCACATCCATAATTTGCTGGTGTTAGCGTAATGTCTGTTTGTGCTTGCAGTTGTACACCGGTAAATAGCATACAAAGCACTGCACTTACTTTTGCAAAAATGCTTTTGAGATTTAGAACATTAGCATGTTCTTTTAATTTCTTTGTCTTCATAATAGTTTAGTTAAATCTTTTTTGTTGATGAAAAGTGTATATACACTTAAAAACCGCCTCAAAGCTACTCATTAATTAAACTGACCATATAACCCGAAAAGGGTGATTTTTTATTTTTTTTCTCCTATAAAATAATAGTTATAATTGGTATTAATCATTCTCATCATACCTTATGTGTATACTACTCCGTAAACTACATTTGTATGATAAAACTCAACGTCATTGCAAGACACGAAGCAATCTCTTTATTCTACTGACAGATTACTTCACTCCGTAAAACTGCGTTCGTAATGACGCTACTCATTATGATTTAGTTATTACTTCTACTTGTTAAATTGTTTACACCCGAAGGTGGAAATCAACAACACCCGAAGGTGGAAATCAACAACACCCGAAGGTGGAAATCAACAACACCCGAAGGTGGAAATCAACAACACCCGAAGGTGGAAATCAACAACACCCGAAGGTGGAAATCAACAACACCCTATAAAGTGGATGATAAACATCCACTTTATTACATCTATTAATTATTAATGTAACATAAGCATGTATTTCCTAGCAGGAAGTTTCTTGAGAAGTGTTGAAAACCTTAATCTTGATTTATGTAGATTTTTTACACTACGGTAAGCGTAAATGTCGAATCTATTATACGAACATGTTTTAAGTAGGCTTTGCTCCCTTTGGTTGCTTGTGTTTTGATTCGGATTGTATAGTTTCCTGCCTCTAATTCGGGAACTTGCCCTATCAATTTTTTGTATTGATTTACTACTAGCGATACTTTGTATTCTGTTTGGTCTTCCGATACAAAATACACACCTACCGCTTCTTCGTCTTCTCCCGCTATTTTTAGTCGAGTTCCTAAAATCTCAAAGATGCTATTGGGCGTTAAATAGGTATTGATTGTTTTTGATGCATAGTCTTCAAAAGTATTTATATGAGTAACATATCTAGGTACTGTTACTTTTTCCAGTGGCATGTGCTTTTCAATATTCTTGATTATTTTTCTAGAGTGAATGTTTACTTCTAGTTTATGCTTTTCTGGATTATAATAATCTTCTTCACTTTCAAAATTACCTTTTATGGAATAGCTAAGATTAAATAATGGTAGGTTTAAATTATTTCCTTCATTAATACAGATTCCTATTTCTTCGTAATAAAAATTTAGTACGGCTACAACATCGGTTTTACTAATCAGGTTTCGCTTACTTAGCATTTTATCTATTAACGCTTCTTGATCTATGGAAGGTTTTGCTAATATACGGGCTATATAGTTAGTTTCTTCTGATAGGTTATTTTCGGTTAGGTAGTACTTCATTGCATAGTCGTTTTTTTATTGAGTATTCCTTTTTCTTACTGTACACTTCTTTGTGATATCTGCGCTTTTCAAATTTAATAAGTATTCTAATATGTACAAGTGAGTTTACTTGTTTTAGTAATAATTCAAGACTAAAAAAATCTCTTTTTTTAACAAAATAAATTTTTATAAAATTATTGATTAATTTAAATTCAATTATAAAGCTACTTTTTTATTAGTAAAGTTACCTTAACATAATTACAAAAAATTTGCAATACATTAACATATACTAAATAATATATTTAGCAAAAACTAGTTACCTTTAAATAACCAAAAGGTTAGATTAAATAACAAGGTTTAGAAACTAAAAAAAGTAACGAACCTACGGCTATTTATAAAATACACTTCTTTATATACAAAAAATTAAGGCTATATATTCAATAAATAAAATGTTACTTACAGTAATATTAAAGAACACAAATACAACAAAACAAACTAAAATTAAACAAACAAAGAAAATGAAAAAAGCAACTAAACTTTCAATCATTATCATGGGGGCATTTTTTGCTAGCTGTGGTACTACACAAAACTCTTCACAATCTGGTGAATCAATCTTAACTAATTTAATATTCTCACAAGGTGATGATAATGGAGATGGTTATTTATCTTTTGCTGAAGTATGGGAAATACAAAAAGACGACGAAGATGAGAAAAAAATAGCCCAGCAAAAAGGGATGTCACTTAAAGAAATGGTAAAACAAGACTTTAATAAAGCTGATGTAAATAAAGATGCTAGGCTTTCTAAAAAAGAATTTGCTGCTTCTTTACAAGATGTTAGTGATTCTAAAAGTTAACAGATGTAACCTAAAAAGTAAAACCTCAAGACAAAGTTTTGAGGTTTTATTTTTTTACTGTTATAACATATGTAAACTACCAATTTCTTGCTGCGTTAACTCACGCCATCTACCTCTTGGTAAATTTCTTTTGGTAAGTCCTGCAAAAATTACACGGTCTAATTTTATTACGTGATACCCAAAATGTTCAAATATTTTACGTACTATTCTGTTTCTACCTGAATGTATCTCAATACCTACTTCTGTCTTCTTTTCTCCTTCTACATAAGATACTGCATCTATAAACACCTTTCTTCCTTCAATGATTACATCTCCTCTCAACTTCTCTAAATCTGCTAATGTTAGTTTTTTATCTAAAGAAGCATGATATAGTTTACGTACATTATGTTTAGGATGTGTCAATTTTTTAGCTAACTCTCCATCATTTGTAAACAGTAATAAACCTGTAGTATTTCTGTCCAACCTACCTACTGGGTAAATACGTTCTTTAGTAGCATTTTGTATCAAATCCATTACCGTTCTTCTTCCCCTATCATCCTCCATAGTGGTGATATAGTTCTTTGGTTTATTCATTAGAACATAACGCTTTTGCTCCATAGAAATAGTAGTTCCATCAAAACGAACCTCATCTGTAGGTTGCACTTTATACCCCATTTCAGTAACTAGCTTCCCATTAACAGTAACACTTCCGTGTTCAATATAGGTATCCGCTTCTCTTCGTGAACAAATTCCTGAATTGGCAATAAACTTATTTAAACGTACTCCGGTATTTTCTGTTTTTTTAGAAGTAGAAGGTTTAGGTTTTCTAAAATCTTTTTTAAATTTATCTTGATTACGAGGATTGCTGTTACGCCCAGCTTGTCGTCCTCTCGACGAGTTTTTTGAATTCATATCTAATTTAAATTTAGCGGCCGCAAATGTACGTTAATTATTTGATTTTTAATCTAAAACATTAACAACCTTATCTAAAATTAAGGTTTTATCAATAAAAATCAAACTAAACACTCCTATTAATAATAACATTTTCAAAACATTATGTAAAAAACGATATTGACTTCTATGGGTAGCTTTAAAAATATAAAACCCTACAAAAATTAACACTACTGCTGCTAGGTAAAAATAGTATTTCATATAAGCAATAGCTGGATAATTAAATAATAATACTACGGGTACTAATGTTAGTACTAATAGTAATAAAATAGTTTTTTTAGCCGTAACTTCTCCATACTTGACTGGAAAAGTAGTATAATTATTTGCTATAGCTCCTTGAATATTTTCTAAATCTTTAATTATTTCTCTTACCATTATCACTAGAAAAAGAAACATGGCATGTATAAATATAACTTTTGAGAAGTTCTTATAATGCACAAAAATGGTAAAAAATGGAAGAATGGTTAATACAGTTACACTAACCAGCCCTATTAAAGGATATTTTTTTAATTTATGTGAATAAAACCATATTCCAAAAATATAGACGGCAAAAAAAAATGCAGCTCTCCAAGACACCAACAAACCGAAACAAAACCCTATAAAGTTTAAAAAAAAATATAAAGACAATTTTGTATCCTGTTTTACATAGGAATCAAGCCCTGCTTTTATAGGTCTATTAATCCTATCAGCTTTAACATCATAAAAATTGTTTATAATATATCCCCCAGCTACTACACAAACAGTTGCTAATACTAGATATAATAAATGCCAATCAGACATTACATATTTAAGCGATCTTTTTTCTGAGAAAATAAAAATAGCAGCCAAATACTGGGCTGCTATTAATACTAATATGTTATATCCTCTGACTACCGATAAGAGACTAAATATTTTAAAAAAAAGAGTGTTTGCTTTTGGTGCACTCATAGTAAAATGATACTTAAAAACGATACACTAACTCTAATTTATAATCCTTCAAACTCTGTTTAGCCTTTTCATAATCTTCTGTGAAACCTAAAATATAGCCTCCGCCTCCAGAACCACATAATTTTAAATAATAATCATTGGTTTGAATACCTTTTTCCCATACTTTATGAAAAGCTTTAGGAATCATTGGCTTAAAATTGGTTAAAACTACCTTTGATAACTTTTTTACATTTCCGAATAACGATTTAATGTTTCCTTGTAAAAAGTCTTCAATACATGCATCCGTATGAGTTGAAAATTCCTCGCTAATCATTTTTCTAAAACCTTCGTTTTTCATTTTATTCATAAAAATGCTAACCATAGGTTCAGTTTCTCCTATTTGCTCAGAGTCTAATAAAAACACAGCTCCTTTACCTTCTTTCTGTGAAGGTATTCCTGTTGCTTCTATATTTTCTTTGGAATTAATTAAAATTGGTAAACTTAAGTAAGAGTTTAATGGATCTAATCCAGAACTTTTCCCATGAAAGAAAGATTCCATCAGAGAAAAAATCTCTTTTAATTGTAAAAGTTTATCTCTAGTTAAGTTTTCTAAAACCGTTATTTTATCTTTTGCATACTTATCATAAACAGAAGCTACTAATGCTCCAGAGCTTCCAACTCCATAACCTTGTGGTATAGAAGAGTCAAAATACATTCCATTTTTAATATCTTCTTCAAGATTTTCAAAATCAAATGAAACAATGTTTGTATCTAAGTTTTTTAAATAATTATAAAACTTAATCAAACTTTCGTTTGACTTTTTAGCTTCTCCTGTTAAACTTTTTGCAGATTTCAAAGCTCCTTTGTATGAGTTAAAAGGAATTGCCAACCCTTTCGAGTCTTTAATAATTCCATACTCTCCAAAGAGTAAAATCTTAGCATAAAATAAAGGTCCTTTCATCATTTTTTGTAATTACAATGCAAAAATACAAGTAAAACTACTAGTTTACAATTTATTAGTATGTATTTTTATAAAACGTTTTCCAAACTCCTGCTTTTTCACCATTTTTATACTTTCCTTTTTCTTTAATTTTTCCATTTCTATAAAAAATTTTCCATACTCCTTCTCTCTTACCATTCTTATATTTTCCTTGTTCTTTTAGTTCTCCTGTTTCATAAAACACTTTTCGAACTCCATGCAAGTTGCCATTTTTATAGTTTGCCTTGTGAGATACTTTTCCATTGCTATGGAAATAAGTTACCAGCCCATTAAATTTCTCTTTTCCTTCTGCTGCTGCATTTACAGAGCTAAACCCTTCCATTTGGACTTGTCCACTCTTATAATAATCTACAATCCAATACCCATCTTTAATTTTTTTAGGTTCTGGACGATAGTAAACTGCCAAATCTTCTGTGGTTTCTTGCCAATTGGCATCATACCACGTTTTCTCTTGGGCAATTAACGATGTTGTTAAAAACCCAACAAGAATTACGAATAATAATGTTGAATTTCTCATAATTTAAGGGAATTAATAAGTTAAAAAGGTTGTGCACCTATACCTGTATTATCACAAATATACTGATTTTTTTGGCAAAATCTTACTAACTCTTCCTTTAAGAAAACCTCAACCTGCTGTTTTTCAGACTCTGGATACAAGACATGTACATTAGCCCCAGCATCTAAAGTAAAACAAACATTACTTCCTGTTTTCTTTCTATACTCCCAAATTTTATGAATTATTTCTAATGTGTTTGGCTTCATTAATATAAAATAAGGATTACTTGTAAGCATCATAGCATGTAACGTTAAAGCTTCACTTTCTACTAAATTCACAAACTCTTTTATATTCCCTTCTTGAAGTATTATAGATAGTTTACTTAAATTCTCATTAGCTTGCTTAAAACGCTCTTTAGCGTATGGATGGTCATGCATTAAATTATGCCCTACCGTGCTAGACACTTGCTTTTCTCCTTTATCTACTAATAAAATAGTATCTTGATAGTTATCAAAAATTGGGTGAATTTTGTATGGAAACTTAACTCCAAATAAATCAGAACTTCCTTCAATCTCTTCATGCTTTCCCCATATAACCATTGGTCCTTCTATACTTCTACTTGCACTACCTGAGCCTAACCGCGCTAGAAAAGAAGCTTTTTTAACTATATAATCTTCTGTTAGTTCAGGATTCAATTTTTGCTCTAAACTCACCAAACACATTGCTATTGCAGCCATACCACTTGCTGAAGACGCAATTCCACTACTGTGTGGGAATGAGTTTTCAGATCGAATTATCATTTCATATTCAAAAACATATGGGCAATACTCTTTAACTCTATCAAAAAACTTTGCTATTTTAGGTTTAAAACTTTCCTTTTTTTCACCTTCAAAAAAAAGTTCAAAAACTGGTTTCTCTACCATTGGTATTTTTATAAACTCTATAGAAGTTTGTGTATAACAATTATCTAATGTAAAGCTTATAGAGGCATTTTTGGGCAATTGAGGTTCACTTTTACCCCAATATTTAACCAATGCTATATTGCTTGGTGTTTTCCATTTAAATAAAGCCTTTTCAACTTTATTCAAACTACCTTCATATATAAAGTCTGATGTATTCAATGTGAAAATTTTTAGCAAATATACTTCTTCCTTTTTTTAATAATACATAACTATAAAAAAAGACTGCCTATATAATATAGGCAGTCTGCTTTCAAAAGATAAAATTGTTCAAAAATTTTAATTTAATTCAAATAGTTACATAATATATTTCTGGTTTTACCTTTTTTCTAGCTATTTTTAGTTAACGTCCCACCATAATTTAGTAGTATACGTATCTGCGCCTCCTTTAAGCATTGCCTTAGCTTTTTCTACGTTAGCACCATTGATAATTTTTTCTCTTCCTGAGAAAATTAATCTAGTTGGTATATCAGCTGCAGTTTTTCCTGCTGGCACATTAAATGTAGGTGAATCTAAACGTCTTGCTTCAGCCCAAGCTTCTGGTGATTGCATAAATAATGCTACCCATTTTTCTTCACCAATTTTAGCTAATTTATTAGTTGCATTATCTAAATTAGTACTAGGTAAAGCTAAATAAGTTGAAACTGCATTATCAATATCAGCTGCTGCCCAATCAACAATTCCTGCTTGAAATCTAATTGAAGCTTCTACTGCTTTATCGTAATGCTCTTTTGCTGATCCAGACACCGCATATCCACCTCTTACAGCTGCTTCAGCTAAGAAAAACTCAACTTCAGCATAATCAATATATACCCCAGGGGCATCTTGTTTCCCTGTATAATGGTTTTTAGCCCAATAACTTGAAGCCTCGATTGTTTTATATCCTGCATAAGCAGCATTGATATGTGAAAAATCCCACCATCTACCTGTATTTCCATACACTATACCTCCAGAACTACCCCAAGGTTGAGATGACCAATAAATATTAATTCTAGGATCTTGATTTGCTTGTTGTAAATCATAAATAGTATTACTAGGCGCTACTGGTATACCCCAACCTGTTAAAATACTTTCATAAAGCCTACTTCCATTTGGCGTTCCTATGTATTGAAAAAGAGCGTTATCAGCATTAGAAGCAAATACTCCACCATTTTCATTTACAGCCTTATTAAAATAGTCTTTAGACAAATCTGGGGCAACATCAGAAACACGCATTGCATAACGTAATAAAATTGAATTTGCAAACTTTTGCCACTTTGATAAATCTCCTTTATAGATGATATCTTGAGCTCCTAATCCTAAACTAACACTAGTATCAACATTAGAAGATACTGTATATAATTCTTGCATTAATCCCTTGTAAACATCTTCTTGAGACTCATATGCTGGAGTTTTCTTCCCTACAATATCAAACGCCTCTCTATAAATAGCTGGTCCATTTGCATCAGTAACATGTTGCATACCAAAAGCCTTCAATGTAGTAACTATTAAACTCCATGCGGCTCTTTCTTCTTTACTAATTTCAGCTTCGGTTCTTTTTGCAATATATTCTTCAATTTTTATAGCTTGAAAAATAGAATTATAATAATTACCTACGTATGAATTCAACAACCCATCCCTAAAATTAAAATTACTTTCATTGCTAAAAGATGTTTGAGAGAAATGTTGTGATTGCACAAACATTACATTACTATTTACACTATGATTTACATAATGATTCATTAAAAATGACTGAGCAGTTGGCAATAAAAACCTAGGCTCTACTTCCTCCGGACTTTTAGTATCCGTATTTGTTTTGTCAAAATCTTCAGTACAAGAAGCCCCTATAACTAAGAACATTCCTAATACAATACCTTTTGATATATTTTTAAACACGTTCATTTTTTCCTTTTTTAATAATTAAAATCCTAATTTAACATTAACTCCATACGATCTAGTGGTAGGTAAAGTACCTATATCTAAACCTTGAACATTACCAACACTATAAGTTGATTCTGGATCTATATGATCTACATTTCTATGTAAAATCGCTAAATTTCTACCGATAAGAGATATACTCAATGTAGAGATATTTAATTTATCAGTTAATTGGGTTGGGAAATTATAAGATAATGCAACTTCTCTTAATTTCACATATGAAGCATCAAATACAGAAGCTGCTTCAGGGTTATGAGAATCGTTAAAAGCATCCTTAGTTTCTACTCTTATATCATTAGGAGTACCATCTTCTTTAACTCCATCAACAATGATTCCACCTCCATCTGCAATTGGTAAACGGATATCATTTCCTAAGTCATTTACACCAACTGTTTCAGCTAAAATACCTGTATGTCTACCCCAACGATGCGTTAGAGAAAATACATCTCCTCCAATTTTAGTATCTATCAATGTACTTAATGAGAAGTTTTTATAAGTAAAAGTATTACTAAAACCTGCTCTCCATTTAGGGTTTACATTTCCTATTACCGCATTATCTTCAGTTTGCTTATAGTAACCATCTGCATCTACTACTTTGTTTCCATTTGCGTCTCTTACAAAATCTGTACCTACTAAAATAGGGTAAGGCTGTCCTACTCTAGAAACCACGTCTACATGGTTTGAGTTCAATGTATGTGAATCAATACCTGGTGCTAAAGCATTTACAAGACTTGTATTAGTTGCCCAATTAATTCCAGTATTCCATGTAAAGTTCTCTGTTTTTACTGGTGTAGCATTAATAGCAACTTCAAATCCTTCATTTTCTAACTCTCCAATATTGTCAGTTTGTCTAAAAAAACCTGTTGCAGAAGAAACGGTTCCGTCTACTACTAAATTTTTAGATTTTTTGTTATAGTAAGATACATCAAATCCTATTCTGTTTTGGAATAACTGCATTTCTAAACCAATTTCATAAGACTCTAAATTTTCTGCAACTAAATTAGGATTAGCACTAGTTCCTCGTGTACCATACCTTACAACATTTCCAAAGTTCCCTATATTAGCCATTGTATTGGTATATCTAGCAAAACCAGTACCTCTACCTACTTGTGCCCAGTTAGCTCTTAATTTACCAAAACTAATCACATTAGAACTTAACAATTCTGAGAAAATAAAACTCGTAGAAACTGAAGGGTAGAAAAATGAACGAGTACTAGATGGTAAAGATGATGTCCAATCATTACGCCCAGAAAACTCCAGATATAACATTTTTTTATACCCTAAAGAAAGCGTACTATACACACTTTGAGTTTCTATTAAAGATTCCCAATCACCTAAAGTACGTTCTAAAGAACCTGTATTATTTAAGAAATAAATATCGTCAATAACTAATCCATTTCTAGTTCCTCCGCTCAAACCTTTAGTACTATTTTGTCTTTTACCAATACCAATCATTCCTTTAATATTAAAATCATCAGTAATATCTTTATCTGCATTAAGCATTAAGTCAAAATTTTTCTCAGTACCTAATCTTAAAGACTTAGTATATCTTGATTGCGCAAACGAACCATTAGCTATTCTCGTTTCAATATTAAAATCATAATGATCAATTGTAGCACGTCCCATAGCTGATAACCAGTCGTTAAACTCGTAATTAACCACAGCATTAGCAATTAAACGATTACGAGTATCTTCAGGATAGTTTTTATATACTGTCCAGTATGGATTTTCCCAATAACGAGGGTTTCCATTAGTAGCAGATGATCTATTCCATGTTCTCATAGTACCATCCATATTCGTATAATTTTTTAAACGATCATAATCTACATTTGTTTGCATCCACATTCCTGCATGCGCCATAAATGACAACGAATTTTGCCAATCATACCCTAAACCTGGACGGTTCTTTGCATAAGTATTAATATACTGTACCCCAACCGAAGCAGATAATTTATCACTTAGGTTTAAACCTCCATTAAAGGCTACAACATTTCTTTCTAAAGTAGAGTTTGGAATCGTACCCTCTTGATCTGTATTCGTATAAGAAAGTCTAAAGTTCCCTTTTTCTCCTGCTCCTTCTAAAGCTACATTATTTACTTTTAAAACACCTGTTCTAAAAAAAGCTTCTGGGCCATTCTTAGCTACTGTCCATGGTCTTGTTTTCAAATAAGTTGAACTATCTGCAGCATCAAAAGCATCCCAATGTAATACTTGCTCATTAGGGTCGAATTTTGGTCCCCAACTCTCATCTACATCGTACTGTACAACCTTATATGTATTTCCATCTATAGTAACTTCATCAAAAGTTGTTTTATTTCCACCCCCATATTGATCTTGATAATTAGGCAACGTTGATCTATTTATTTGATCAAATGTAACCGAAGAAGAAACCGTAACCCCTAATCTATTTTTTGAAGTACCTTTTTTAGTAGTTATTAAAATAACTCCATTCGCTCCTCTTTCACCGTAAAGTGCTGTTGCACTAGCACCTTTTAATATAGATACGTTCTCTATATCATCTGGGTTAATATCTGAAGCGAAATTCCCAAAATCATATCCACTTGCTCCTCTAGCAGTTTCTCCTGAGTTTGCATTTCCATTAGAAATAGGCACACCATCTACTACATAAAGTGCTTGATTACTTCCTGTAATAGAAGCTCCTCCACGAATAATAATATTTGTAGAACCACCTAAGTTTCCAGATGAAGTAATGTTAACCCCAGCTACTCTACCACTAAGACTACTTGTAACATTTGTAGTCTTAACTGTATTCAAAGCATCTCCATCAACTTTTGTTACTGCATAACCTAATGACTTCTTATCTCTAGAAATACCTAATGCTGTTACAACTACTTCTTGTAAGACATCTGAAGAGTCTGTTAGTGTTACATTAATTACACTTGCTGAACCTACTACTTGTTCAACTGTCTCTTTACCCACGAAGCTATAAACTAGTACATCTCCTGTTTTAGCTTTTACACTATAATTTCCATCAAAGTCTGTTTCAGCTCCCTTAACAGTTCCTTTGATAATTACACTAACTCCTGGGAGTGGTCCTGACTCATCGGATACAACTCCAGAAATTATTTTTTCTTGCGCAAATGTCACTTGCGCTACAAGAAAAAACAACCATAATAACTTTATTCTCATGTTAAAAAATTTAAATTAGATATTCCAAATAAATTAAAATAAAACGCCATTTACTAATTAATGTTAATATGGTATAGTTATGTGATAATTATATATCTTAAAACTACTTTAAATAAAAAAAAACCAACTAAACAGTGGTTTTAATAAAGTTTCAATAATAATGAGTTATATTATTTTACCTCTTGATTTTCAACTAAAATGACTTAGTTTTGAAATTATATCTTCTTTATACCCTCTACTTATTGGCAATGATTTATTATTAACTTCTACAAACTCATTCGTGTAGAAACTTATAAACTGTAAACTGACAATATATGACCTATGAATTCTTAAAAAACTATTATTTGGTAGTTTATTTTCTATATTAGATATTGTTTCTCTTATTACAATTGTTTTTTGTTGTGTATGTATTTTAACATAATCACTTAAACTTTCTACATATACAATATCTTTAAAGTTAACTTTTTGCATTTTCCTTTCTGATCTAACAAATATAAAGTCAGGTTTACTTAGTTGTCCTTCTACTTCTACGCTAGTTTCTTTTGTATTAGATATTTCGTAGAATTTATTTACAGCTTGCAAAAAACGGTCAAAAGCAATTGGTTTTAATAAATAATCCACCACATTTAAATCAAATCCATCAACAGCATAATCTCTATAGGCAGTAGTAAAAATAATTTTTGTTTTCTTTTGTAAAGATTTTGCTAGCGACAACCCTGAAACCTCAGGCATATTTATATCTAAAAAAAGTAAATCAATTGCAGTATCATTTAAAACAGTTAGTGCCTCCATAGCATTTGAACAACTTTGCAGCAATAAAAGATTAGGGATTTTACCTATAAAGGTAGTTAATATCTCCCTTGCCATAGGTTCGTCATCAACTATAATACAAGTTATCTTATCATTCATTTTTTATTGGAATTTCAAGTTGTACATCAAAAACATCTTCATTTCTCCTTATTATTAGCTTAAAGTCTTTTTCATAAAGCATTTCTAATCGCTTTCTTATATTTTCTAAACCTATTCCTTTGCTCTTAACCAATTCTTTTTTATAAGAATTAGAAATTTTAAACTTTATTTTTCCTTCTTCCATTATTAAATAAATACCTACTTTTAAAATTCCATTTAATTGTACTCCATGTTTAAATGCATTTTCTACAAAGGGCAACAACATCATTGGAGCAATTTGCACCTCCTTGTTCACTCCTTCCTTTTTAAAGCTTACTTCTAAATTATTTTGAAATCGCATTTTTTCCAATGCCATATAATCTTCTATATGTTCAATTTCTGCTGACAACAAAACTAAAGGCTTTTCTACTTGATATAAAATATAGTCTAACAAATTAGATAATTTTAAAATCATGTCTGGAGCTTCATCTGCTTTTTTTAAAGCAAAACCATACAATGTATTTAATGTATTAAATAAAAAATGAGGATGAATTTGCATTTTTAAAAACTTCAACTCTTGCTCTTTTAACCTTAGCTGAGTTTCTAAAAACTTATTCTTTATATCTTCATTATTTAATGCTGATTTATAGTGGTTTCTTATCAAACCTAACATAATTACAATAAAAACTATAAAATAAACACCTAAGATCACAAAAATCAACCCTTTAGTCAAAGGCGGTGCTCCATCTATTAAATGATTTGAAAAAACTAGTCCATATAAAATGGAAAACACGATTAACGAAAAAGAAATTATAAATGTATACACTGTATACAATACAAACAACCCATGTTTCTTTCCCAACAAATATTTTGGGATTAAAAAGAAATAAAAAAAGTAACTGATTACAATTGTTATTGGCATCAAGTATATTGAAAACCTATTAACGTAACTCGTATTACTGCTTCCGTATCCTAAGAAATAAGTGTAAAAGAAATAAACTCCTACCCAAAAAAACATATGAATAGCAGTTTCTGTTATGATTTTTAGTAACGAGAGTAATTTTATCATAATAATGCAATATCTACTTTTTTATATAGAATCCTACTTTTTTGCGACGAAATTCAAAAAAAGAAAGGGATTTACCATTTTTCTATTATAGGGATACTCATCTCTATAGATTTACCTAGTAAAAACAACTAAAAAGCTTGCATTGTATTCAAAAAACGATATTAAGCAATACTTCTTTTATAAGAGAGACTATACTTTTTATTATAAAAACATGTAATTTCGTTATCTATCTTATAAATCTGTAGAGTTATCGCAAAAAAATAAAAGTAAGCTAAAACCCTAGTAGTTTTGGAATATCAAATTTAAAAACTTAAAATTATGAAATTATTATTCTCAAACTTATTAAATGATGGCGGTCCTATTTTTATGTATCCTACCTTACTAATGCTTTTTTTATGTCTCTTTTTTATTATTAAAACATTCATTAGCGGAGATACTAATGATACAAATAAAAAATTGATTCACCATATAAGCTTGTTTTCTTTAGTTTGGGGCTTTTTAGGAATGATGCTAGGATTAATAGGGGCTTTTGACGCAATGTCTATGGCTAATGATATTTCTACTGGAGTATTAGCTGGAGGATTAAAAATAGCTTTATTATCACCTTCTTTTGGTATGGTTGTATTTTTAATTGCTCGATTAGGATTGGTTGGGTTAACCTTTAAAAAGTAACAACTTAAAATTATACTCTCTAAAGTTTTTTACACCCATTTTTTTCATAACAAACAAACTACTCACCTAAAAACAAGTAGTTAAAAACAATCTCTTTTCCGTGTTTATTGATTTTACAAATCAATGAATTTTAAAACTTACATTTAAGAATTCTCAGCGATTACTATTGATATTGCTCTTAATTTTCGATTTCTTATTTGTAAACCTTAAAACAGAATTATTGTCTAATCTGTTTTATTAAATGCTTTTTTTACCCAATTCAAAATTGAATTGGGTATTTTTGTACTTATAAAATACTACTACGAATTTTGAATAGAAAAATTAAACTTATTTGGGACTTTAAAGGTCCTGATGGACTTGAAACAGCTAAACATCATTGTATACACCTACATGAGTTTGCTAAAACTGACAACCTTTCATATCACGAGGTTAATCATAAAACTTTAAACGATTTTCATACTATTGCATACATAACTGTGGATGAATCTAATATGAAAATTTTTAGAGATGCTTTAAAACCACATAGAGGAGAGTTAGCTAATTAAAAGCTTAACGTAACTTATCAATAAAATTTTAACGAATTAATCTATCTTTTTTAATTTAAAAAAAGTATATTACCTAAAAGTTTATATTTATGAATGGTGTCCGTATTTTTCTTTTTATTTCCCTGATTGCCATTTACAACACTACTGCACAACAAAGTCACTCAAGTTTTTCCGCCCATAAATCATTAGCTGATGCCATCCGTATTAATAATGAAATTATTGAAGGAAGAACTCTCTTTTTTGAAAAACAAGCCGAAAAGAAACCTCTAATGTTCCAAAAGACAAAGGTGAGGATTAGTGAACTAAATAGGCTATCTAATAACTTATCAAAATACATAGTGGAGCTACAAAGTAAAGTTAATACAGAACGTGTTTTGTATGATTTGCTAGAAAGTGAACATTATAAAGAACTTCTTTTTAGTTATGACAATGCACTATCCTATAAAGGGAAAAAATTAAAAAGAAAAATCGATAGTTTATACAATCATGCCTTAAAAATTAACGTTCATAAATTATCTCAATTAGAAAATTTTTACGAGACAAGGTTTAAGACAGAAGGAGATTTCTTTGACAGCGAGCAAAATAAATTAAATTATTTTGATTATCTATTTCACGATAAATCAAATTATGGAATTATGATGGCTATGAATTATCTATTACTGGATGTAAAAACTTTTCAGTTATTATACTTTGGTTCTGTTATGAGTTATTAGTGTTAGCTGCTATATATTTTGCACATATATAACCGCCTGTCCAAGCATTTTGAAAATTAAATCCTCCTGTTACTGCGTCAATATTTAAAACTTCACCCACAAAAAACAAGTTTTTATTAAGTTTACTTTCAAAACGTTTAAAATCTATTTCTTTCAGGCTAACACCTCCAGCAGTAACAAATTCTTCCTTAAAAGTAGTCCTTCCATTAGCATTAAACAAACCTTGGGTAAGCTGGTTAGCCATTTTTTGTAATTGTTTATTACTAAGATCTGCCCAATTTTGATTGGGTTTTACGTCTGAAGCTATAATTAATCGTTCCCACAACCTACGAGGTATATCTGAAAATGGAGACTTTACAATGACTTGTTTTTTACTTTGATTCCTTTTCAGTTCTTGTAATTGCTCTAATACCTCTTCAGTTTCTTGCCCTAACCAGTTTACCAACACATTATATTGATAATTTTTATCCGCTAAAACTCTAGCCCCATGAGCTGATAATTTTAAAACAGCTGGACCACTTATTCCCCAATGAGTTATTAATAAAGGCCCGGAATTCTCAAGTTTTGTCTTCGCTATCTTAACTATTGCATTAGAAACTGAAACTCCTCCTAAATCAAAAATTCTAGGATCTTTTATATTGAAAGTAAATAATGAAGGAACAGGTTGCACAATTTGATGACTAGATTTTTCTATCATTTCCCAAACTTTTTTGCTACTGCCTGCTGCTATTACCAAATAATCAGCTTTAAAAAGCTTTTCCTTTGTTTTCACTTTCCATGTGCTACCTTCTTTAAAAAAGTCAACCACTCCATGATTTTTCAACACTTTTATTCCTAAATCATTTACTCTTTTAGCAAAACAATCTATAATTGCTTGTGAAGTGTTAGCTTCTGGGAACACCCTATTATCTTCTTCTATTTTCAAAGGCACTCCTCTTTCTTCAAACCATTCAAAAGTATCTCCTGTCATAAATTGATGAAAAGGCCCTAATAATTCTTTTTCTCCTCTAGGGTAAAACTTAACTAACTCTTTAGGCTCAAAACATGCATGTGTTACATTACATCTTCCTCCTCCTGAAATTTTCACCTTTTGTAATACATCTTTCCCTTTTTCCAAAATAGTTATACTCAAATCAGGGTTTTGTTCTTTTGCATTTATAGCTGTAAAAAAACCCGCTGCTCCTCCACCTATAATAATTACGTTCTTCATAGTATCATTTCGCTATAAGGTAATATTGTAGTAAATCCTTTTTCTTTAAAATATTTTATCGAAGTTTCATTTCCTGTTATCAATACAAAATCTCCTCCCCAGGCTCCTAAGCTTTTTATAGCTCCATTGTAATCTGGAAACAATTTCTTTTTTACCGTCTCTTGCTTAATAACTTTACTTATTAATTTTTCATGCTCTTCAATAACTTTATCTAATGTATTAATTGAATCAGCTTGTAAAAACTCATTTGTAAGCACTTCTATTTCTGGAAGTAACTGCCTTATATTTTCTTTATTTTTTTTGTACTGTGCTATTCCTTCTCTACTATTTTGTTTTTGATTTAGATGCACAAAAAATAATTGATTTGTATAATCAGGATAATAATTTATTTCCTCTATCTGTGGTTGAGAATTATTAACCTTATACAATATTGGCATGTTATGTTTAGCACAAGCAATATCGTAACCGCTTCCAGAAAAAGCATTCCATAGCAAAGTAAAAGGATTAACTTTTGCCCAAGAAGCTATGTTATTTATTAAGGTTGAAGAACTCCCTAACCCCCAATTTTGAGGAAAGGATAAATTAGTTCTCACTATATACCCTTTATCAGCTTTCAAAAACTCAGGATTTAAAGTTCTAGCTTCTTGTAAAATATTTTGTAATGTTTCTGCTATAAATTCAGCACCTCCTTCTTTATCTGAATTAAATGTAGCCGAAGTTAATCGTAATTTAGGCAAACTAAATGCAGCCTCAAACCAACAAACGCCTTCATTGGTAAAACTTCCCCAAATAAGTTCAGGTTCATTAATAGGCTCAATTATTAAATCTTGACCAAACTTTGTTGGAACTGCTAAAGCTTTTACTCCATCTAAAACAAGATATTCTCCTGTTAATAATAATTTTCCGTTACTATAAAATCGATTCAATTTATTTTTTTAACTCATTAAAAGCTTCTACTACTGCACTATGAGAAACTGTTTTATTTTCAAACTTTTTAGCTATTGTGTTTTTTTCTTCAGAAGAGGCTCCTAATTGATTTAAGATATTCATAAGGTGCATTTTCATATGACCATGTTGAATTCCTTTCGTTGTCAAAGCTCTCAATGCTGCAAAATTTTGTGCCAATCCTGCTGTAGCCATAATTTCCATTAACTCAGGAGCTGAAGGTCTTCCCATCATATCCAAAGACAACTTAGCCATAGGATGTAATGCTGTTAAACCACCTACAGTTCCTACTGCTAAAGGAATTTCAATCCAAAACTTAAAAACATCATCTTTTACCTCACAATGTGTTAAGCTTTTATACTTCCCTTCTTTAGATGCATAAGCATGTGCACCAGCTTCAATTGCCCTAAAATCATTACCAGTCGCTAAAACAACAGCATCAATTCCATTCATAATACCTTTATTATGTGTTACAGCCCTATAAGGTTCAATTTCTGCTATTTTAACAGCTTGTTCAAACTTCTTTGCAAACTCTCTTGGATTATCTCCTCCTAAATCTTCTACTTTACATGAAACTTCTGCTCTAACTAAACACTCAGGAACATAATTTGATAAGATACTCATTACTATCTCTATGTCATCACGCTTAAACTCGTTTGCCATTGCTTCTAAACAAGAGTTAATAAAATTAGCTCCCATAGAATCTTTGGTTTCAAAAGTTACATGTATCTGATAATAATTTTCTAAATCCTGAGTCTTATCAACTAACTGAACATCTAAAATTCCACCACCTCTCTTTTCCATATTCCTTGTTATAGAGGCGGTAGCCTCAAGAAGTTTAGGCTTTTGTTCTTCAAAATATTTTGCCAACTCCTGCTTGCTTCCTTCATACATAAAATGTACTTGACCTATTTTAGTAGTAGCCCTAACTTTGGTCTTAAATCCTCCTCTTGTACTCCAAAACTTAGCTACTAATGAGGCTGCTGCTACTACAGAACTTTCTTCTACAACCATTGGAATTACCATTTCTTTACCGTTAATAATAAAGTTAGGGGCTATACCGTAAGGCATATAAAAGTTAGTAATGGTATTTTCTATAAAATCATCATGCAATTGTTGCAGTGCTTCATCAACATTCCAATATTGTTTTATAGTATTAATAATCTCTTCTTGATTATTAAAAAAATTCTCTGCTAACCAATCAATTTTTTCTTGCTTTGTTAATTTAGAAAATCCAGCAATTACTTTAGGCATCCTTAATATTGTTTTAACGGTGTCAAAGATACAGGAAACTTAGAATTAATTAACAAACTAAGGAATTAGTCTAAAAAACGTTTTCTAATTTAGTATTTAATAACCTCAACCTCTATTCAGCCAATTAATGTTTCGTTATGAAAAACATACAGCAACACTCGCTTTTAACTATATATCAACACTTTAAAAAGCAACCTTCCTTCATTGTAGGTAAATTCGTCTCAATATTTGTAAGCTTTTTAACCTAAAAATTAACGAATTTTCCGTAAACTTGGCAAACTTTTCACTTAAACAACAACTACATATGAAAAAAATGTTACTATTTTTTATTGGATTTGCATCCTTAATGCAAGCTCAAAAAAAAGACATTTCTTTAGAAGATATATGGAAAAAAGGTACGTTCAGAGCAGATTACATGAATTCTTTAAACTCTATGAATGGCGATTTTTATTCTTTACTCAATTACAACAACGGAGGCACTACTGTAGATAAGTATAGTTACGAAACTTTAGAAAAAGTTGCTACTATTGTAAATAGCAAAGATTTAAAAGAATTATCTTCTTTTCAATCATACACTTTCAATAACGACGAAACCAAATTGATATTAGGCACCCAGTTTAAACCAATTTTTCGTCGTTCTTTTTTAGGTACCTATTATGTTTACGATATTGCTTCGAAATCGTTAGAGTTAATAGGCGAAGATATTCAAGAACCTACTTTTTCTCCTGACAGTAAAAAAATAGCCTATGCTAAAAACAATAATTTATTTATTAAAAATCTTGTAAACTATGCCGTTTATCAAATAACTAGTAATGGTGAAAAAAACAAAATTATAAACGGTATTACCGATTGGGTTTATGAGGAAGAATTTGCTTTTGTAAGAGCTTTTGAATGGAGTAAAGACAGTAAACACTTGGCTTTTTTACGTTTTGATGAAAGCAACGTAAAAACATTCTCTATGGATGTATATGGTACTGATAAATATCCATCTCAACATGTTTTTAAATATCCAAAAGCAGGAGAAGATAATGCTAAAGTAACTTTAAACATTTTTTCTTTTGACACTAATAAAACTGCGGAAATAAGGGTTGGAGATTACGAATATATTCCAAGAATTAACTGGACTAATGAAGGAAATTTATTAGCTGTAAGAACATTAAATCGTCATCAAAATGATTTAAAAATGTATTTTGTTAATGCCAACACATATGATAGTAATTTGGTTTTAAATGAAAAAGACGTAGCTTATGTTGATGTTACTGATGATTTAACTTTTTTAAATGATAATAGCTTTATATGGACTAGCGAAAAAGATGGGTATAATCACATCTATCACTACAATAATAAAGGAGAATTAATTAACCAAATTACGAAAGGAAACTGGGATGTTACCTCTTACTATGGTTTTGATTCTGAGAAAAAAGAAATTTATTACCAATCTGTAGAAAATGGTTCTATTAATAGAGGTGTTTATAGCATTTCTTTAGACGGGAAAAACAAAAAAACTTTAAGTAATTCAAAGGGAACAAATAGAGGTTCTTTTAGTAAGAACATGCATTATTTTATCAATACATTTTCTGATGCAAATACACCTCCATTGTATACCTTAAGAAATAGCAAAGGAAAAGTATTAAAAACTATAAAAGACAACAAAGCTCTAAAAGCTACGATTACTAATTATAACTTAAGTAAAAAGGAATTTTCTACCATTAACATTAATGGTAATGACTTAAATATGTTTATGATTAAGCCAGCTAATTTTGATACTTCAAAAAAATATCCTGTTTTAATGTATCAATACTCTGGTCCAGGCTCACAAAGTGTTGCCAATAGTTGGAACAGTTCAAATGATTACTGGCATCAAATGTTAGCTCAAAAAGGTTATATTATAGTTTGCGTTGATGGTAGAGGAACTGGTTTTAAGGGTAGAGACTTTAAAAAAATCACCTATTTAAATTTAGTTAAACACGAAACTGAAGATCAAATTGCTGTAGCAAAAGAATTGGCTAAACGTAATTATGTAGATGCTAAGAGAATTGGTATTTGGGGATGGTCTTTTGGTGGTCATATGAGTACTAATTGTTTATTAAAAGGAAATGATGTGTTTTCTACTGCAATTGCTGTAGCACCTGTTACTACTTGGCGTTTTTACGACACTATTTATACCGAACGCTATATGCGTACTCCAGAAGAAAATCCTAATGGCTATGATGATAATTCACCTTTAAACTACCCTGAATTGTTAAAAGGAAAATATCTATTAGTACATGGTACAGGTGATGATAATGTACATGTACAAAATGCTACAAGAATGGCTGAAGCTTTAATTCAAGCTAATAAGCAATTCGATTGGGCTTTCTATCCTGACAAAAACCATGGTATTTATGGTGGTAACACTCGTTTACACCTGTATACTAAAATGACAAACTTCATACAAAACAATCTATAACTAAATCATAGTAAAATGAATACAGTAAAAGAAGTAAACCACGGTGAGCTTTGGGGGCATCCAAAAGGACTATATGTTTTATTTTTCGTAGAAATGTGGGAACGATTTTCATATTACGGTATGAGAGCTATTTTAACATTATTTTTAGCTGCTCCAGTAATCCTAGGAGATCCGCAATCTGGATATGGATGGACAAACGCTGAAACATTATCCTTTTATGGAACATACACCATGTTTGTTTATTTAACTTCAATTCCTGGAGGATGGATAGCAGATAAGTTTATTGGTCAAAAGAAAGCTGTTATGCTAGGAGGTTTGCTATTATGTGCTGGACATGGAATTTTAGCCATAGATGCTCAATGGGCTTTTTTCTCTGGTTTAGTACTAATTGTAATAGGTGTTGGTTTTCTAAAACCTAATATTTCTACTATGGTTGGTGGTTTATACAAACAGGGAGATGACAGAAGAGATAAAGGTTTTTATATATTTTATATAGGTATAAATTTAGGTGCCTTTTTAGGCGCTTTAATCGTTGGTGCAGTCGCTGCTAAATATGGCTGGCATTATGGATTTGGCTTAGCTGGAATAGGAATGGCTTTAGGTCAAATCGTATACATGTATGGGTTAAAATACTTAGAAGGTGTAGGTGAATTTTTAGGTAAAACAGATTCACCAGATAAAGAACTAATGAAAAAACCTTTAACTCCAGTTGAAAAGGATAGAATGACAGTAATGTTTTTATCATTTTTAATAATTATAGTTTTCTGGGGAGCTTTTGAACAAGCTGGAGGTTTAATGAGTTTATATACTGAACAAAAAACAAATAGAATGCTTTCTTTCTCCTTACCTCTTATAGGAAATGAAGTTCCTGCTGCTGTTTTCCAATCTATAAATGCTTTTTTCATAATTATTTTTGGTGGATTAATTGGTGGCTTTTGGTATAACTGGGGAAGAAAAGGTAAAGAATCTTCTTCTTTATTCAAAATGGCTATTGGTGTAATTATTATGGCTTTAGGCTTTTTCTTTATGAGTAAAGCAAGTACTGAAGTGGTAATGAACGGAAATGAGGTAGTGGAAAAATCTGCTATGATATGGCTTGTATTAGCATATCTATTTCATACAATTGGAGAATTATGTGCTTCTCCAGTAGCTTTATCTTTTATCACAAAACTAGCTCCATTAAAATATGCTTCATTCATGATGGGAGCTTATTTTGCTGCTACAGGGTTAGGTAACAAAGTTGCTGGTTTTGTAGGAGAACTATCAGAAGGAGCTGGTGAATTTCAAGTTTTCACAGGAATAGCGGTTTTTTGCACATTATTTGGTATTTTAATTTTATTGATTTTAAAACCATTAAAACGACTAACTCATGGAGCCGAAAATATTAAAGGTACCTCAAACGAAGAAGCAGAAGGATTTGAATTAGCAGATAATTAATATACACTATACAAACATGCCTCACATACTAAAATTTAATGTGAGGTTTTGTTTTGTTTATAAACTACATAACAAATGAGTACAGACATTAAAAACCTCTTTAAAGACAAAGTTCTTGGGCATCCAGCAGGATTGTTCGTATTATTCTTTACAGAAATGTGGGAACGTTTTTCCTTTTATGGAATGCGTGTATTATTGGTAAACTTTTTAACTACAGCAGCTATTGGAGCAAACCCTGGTTGGGAATGGTCTGCCGAAAATGCAAATGCATTATTTGGAACCTATGCTATGCTATTATACGTGACGCCTATTTTGGGTGGTATTATCGCAGATAAAATTACAGGATATAGGTGGGCTATAGTTATTGGATCTTTAATTATGACCTTAGGACATGCTTCTATGGCATTAGAAACAGAGTTTTCTTTATATGGAGGACTTGCTTTATTAGTAATAGGTACTGGTTTTTTTAAACCTAACATTACCTCCACTATTTCAGAAATGTATAAAGAAAATCCAGAAAAGAAAGATGGTGCTTATACTATTTTTTATATGGGAGTTAACTCTGGTGCTTTCTTCGGAATGTTACTTTGTGGATATTTAGCTGAAAAAGTTGGATGGGCATACGGATTTGGTTTAGCTGGAATTTTTATGCTACTAGGTACTATTCAGTTTTGGTTAGCTGGTGATTTATTTGGTAGTATTGGTGCTAAACCATCTAAAGTTGTTGAAGTTGAAATTCCTCAAAACATTAATGAAGAATCTCCTAAAGAAAGTATCGATGGAAATGAAGAACCATTAAATCCATTTACTCAAATAGATAAAATATTAATTGCTATATCTGCTATTCTTGGTATTGGATATGCTTTTAATGATCCTTTATCTAAAATTGGAGGAATAGATATGTTCGCTGCTTTAAAAATAGGTGAATTAGAAGGACAATATGTAGCTGTTCTATTTGCTCTTGGTGTATTTTTATATCTGGTAATTAGTAGGATTAGTCGTTATACTAAAGTGGTTCGAGACAAAATGATTGCTTTTATCATTTTTGCTTTTTTTACGGTTTTTTTCTGGATGTGCTTTGAACAAGGAGCTTCATCTTTAATCATTTTTGCTAGAGATAACGTAGATAGAGTATTAACTGGTAATTCTGCCTTATTATTCAATATAACCAACACACTTTTAACTGTTATTCCTTTAGGTATTATTACTTATGTTTTATTCTTACTTTGGAAAAAAACATTCAATAAAATACCTGGTTCAAATATTGTATTAGTAATTTGTTTTCTAATTATGTGGGGAATTGCTGGATGGATGTTAATGAGAGAGTTTTCTTCTGACATTTCTGAAATCACTGCTTCTTGGTTCTCAATATTAAATTCATTCTTTATTATTGCTTTTGCTTCCTTCTTTTCTAAATGGTGGGAAAGTAAATACAATCCTTCTGCTACAGGAAAATATGCTTTAGGGCTTATTATAATGGCTATAGGTTTTGGCTTGCTAGCTTTTGGAGCTTACGGAATTACCGAAGGTGTTAAAGTAAGTATGATTTGGCTAATTTTGGCTTATTTATTCCATACTTTAGGAGAACTTTGTTTATCTCCAGTTGGACTTTCATATGTTTCGAAACTAGTTCCAGCTAGAATGATTGCACTTATGTTTGGAATGTGGTATTTAGCCATTGCTATAGGTAATAAATTAGCCGCGGTAATTGGTGGTCAAATAGAAAATATTACACACCAGTACAGTTTATCTACTTTCTTTTTAATTTTTACAATTGTTCCAACCATTGCTGGTTTAGCTATTCTAGCATTGAACCCTGTTATTAAAAAACTTATGCACGGAGTAAAATAACTCTAATAAAAAAGTTTATAAAATAAGATAACCTGTTAATTTAAAAACATTAACAGGTTTTTTTTGTAAATTTGGAATAGTTATTGAGACTATATGAGTATGAGAACATTAATAATATTAGCAATTGTATTTGCAACTACCTTTGGTATTCAGGCACAAACCGAGGTTAATTGGTTAACTTTTGAAGAAGCCATGGAGAAGAGTAAAGAAGATCCTAAACCTATTTTAATAGATATTTATACAGATTGGTGTGGTTGGTGCAAGAAAATGGATAAAACCACCTATAAACACGAGGTTATTTCTAATTATATTAATGAAAATTACTATCCTGTAAAATTAAATGGAGAAGAGAGAAAAGACATTGTCTATCAAGGAAAAACCTTCACCTATAAAGCCCAAGGAAGAAGAGGTTATCATGAGCTTGCTGCAGTTATAATGAAAGGCAGGCTTAGTTATCCTTCAACTGCATTTTTAAATAAAGATCGTCAATTATTACAAAATGTTCCTGGGTATTTAACCAAAGAGCGTTTTGAAAAAATATTAGCTTTTTTCAACAAAGAAAACTATAAAAAGTCCAGTTGGAAAGATTTTGAAAAGAATTTTAAAAGTTCTATTTAAGCTAAAATTTAATATTTAAAAGTACCGTTTTGAGCTGTATGCCAAAATGGTACTTTTTCTTTTTCACAAGTCTTTCTCCATCTTTCCACATAGCTATAATAACTACTTCCATCAGCTATTATAAGTTTAGGTTTTGTAATATTTAGTAATCTTGATAAATTAATTTTTGGAGAGTTTCTAAGTAAAATAATAGGATTATTTCTGTTTAGAAACTTTTCATCATAAACTCCACTTTTATCTATTACAACAAACCTCTCTCCTTTCATTACATAAAATAAAGGAAGTTTATTTTTTATCTCTATTTTTATATCTTCTTTTCTAGCATATCCATTTATCCCTTTTTCTTTTCTAATTTTTAAGCTATCTAACGAATGAAATATTGTTATTTGATGAGCCTTTCTAACTCCTATAATAGTCTCTTTTCTTTTATTAAAAATGATTAACTCTTGCTTCTGATCTCTTATATATTTTTCTAAAATATATTGTCCTTGAATCAACATCATGATTAACAACACCCAAATTACATTTTTAAAAACTCTCTTTTTAAATAATTGAAATAGCATTATTAGAAGTAGGTACCAAAGAATTGTTTTTAATAAAGACATAGAAATACCTGTAATTAAAAATTGATCTTGAGAAGCTATTTTCTCTATTATAGCGTTCATTTTAGTTATTATAAAGCTGTAACTATCAATTAAAAATGAAGGTGAAGCGTTAAATATTGATAGAAGAATTACAACTAACCCTAGCCCTAAAATAACTTCCAGAAATGGAATTATAAACAAACTAGATAACAAAAACAAACTAGGGAACTGATGAAAATAATACAAACTCAATGGTAAAACAGCTACTTGTGCAGCTATAGATACCGTAATCAACTTCCATAATTTATCAATAACTAAAATTCTACTACTAAACACCTGATAAATTTTTGGTTGTATCCAAACAATGCCAAAAACTGCCAGGTAACTCAATTGAAACCCTACACTAAAGACGAACATTGGTTTTATTAATAAAAGAAAAAACATAGAACTTATCAATACATGTTCTGTAACCTTTCTACTCTTAAACGATTCTCCTATAGTTATAAATGTAAACATTGTTACTGCTCTTACTACTGAAGCTGATAAACCAGCTATAAAAGCAAAACTCCAAAGCATAAGTACCAATAAAACTCCTTTATATATTCTTCCGTACTTAAAAAATAGCAAAGGCTTTAATACCAATGAAAACAATAATAATAAAACTCCAATATGCAATCCTGAAATAGCTAATAAATGAATAGCTCCAGCGTTTTTATATTGCTCTAATAACTGTTTATTAATATCATTTTTATCTCCTAAAAATAAAGCACTCATTATAGCTAAAACTTCATTTGAAAATCCTTGATTTTCTAATGAAGTTTTAACGCTACTTCGAACTAGACTAGCTAACCCAAATAATGTTCTTTTATCAGAATTTAATACTTTAAATTCATCCTTATTTAAATAAAGTGTATGATAAATATATTTTTTAGCTAAAAAACTTCTATAGTCAAATTGCCCCAAATTATTAATTCTTTTCAGTCCATTTATATCCGGATGAAATACTACTACATTATCATCAACTTCAAACTCGTCTTTTAATACTTTTTTATATACACTCAAAAGTAGAAATCCTTTAGTTTTTTTTCCATCAACCTTTACGACTTCAGCTTTATAATTATTAGAGTATTTATTACTATTTAATTTTTTATTAATTTTTAAAACAACTTCCCTTTTATTCTTTGAAAAGTTATCAAAATAATTATCATGATTTTGAGGGTTTTGAATATAAGTAATCACACTTCCTAGATTAACAAAAAACAACAAATTAGATACAAATCCTGCATTACCATTTTGAAAGTTTTTTGTTATAAGTAGTAGAATTAAAAATATTATTTGAATACTAATTACATATACAAAATCACATTTCCAAACCTGATAATAAAACTGTAAAAAAATTCCAATTATTAATGATATTAAGAAGTAAAATGGTGGGTATTTAAGTAAATTTTTCATAGCATGGTAAAGCTACAAAAAGTTATTTAAAGTCTATGTTAAATATCCGACCTCTAAAAACAAACTATAAATCAATTTTTTAACTAAAAAAATCAAAAAAAATCACTATATTTAAGTCAGGCATATGATTTCAGCGGGGGTGATGAGTTATTAATTAAAAAACATTAATATGCTACTGATCCAAAAGAAATTAGTCGAATTATTACATACTAAAAAGTATTATAGCAACTACTATAACCGATCTATTACCAAATACAGAGATATAAATGCATATATCACTTTATTTGACAGGTTGTCTAAAAAAAGTTGCCCAATTACTACGGATAAAAAAATAAACCACACTGCTTGTATTAACTTCGGTTGTACTTTGAACAGTGTTAAAAGGGATTTGCACGCTTCATTTTCAATCGTTAAAGCTCAAAAGTTTTGTAATATACTTTTTTATAAGATGAAAATTGGCACTTATAAAATCGTTGTAGAACTACACTTCTTTAAAAACAAGTTGGTTTTTTTCAAATATTTATTCCCTTCTTTAAGAAACCAAAGAGAAATTGAAAAACAATTACGTAATAAATATTTAGAAAAAAACAGATTAATAGATTTTGACAGTCAATACATTATTGACCCTTATAATAATTACATTAAAATAGATAATGAAGTATGTTTTTCTATATATTATATCTCTCCAAACTTTGGTTTCTTTGAATATCTTTCACAAAGAAGGAAAATATTAAAAAAAGACATAAAACTAAAAAAACAATTAACCTACACAGAATTAATAGATAAACTATAACTACCGGTACTCATTCCGTCTTTTAAAATTACACTTTGTAACTATTGTTACATAATCAGTAATTAGGTTTATCTAATTTTGCCCATAATTAACACCTCCTTTTTTTATATATCCCTTAAAATAAAGAAAGCAATAGAATTAAAATCTGTTGCTTTTTTACTTTTATAAATGAAGTTTTAAGTGGTAAAAAATTTAATTATAATAAGAAACCTTTCTAAAAAAACTTAAGTATACAATCGTTCTTTATTATCCTAGAAAAACTAAATTGTTCAATAGCAATAAACGAACACTAGCCTTGTCGGGAAGATTAAATGACTAGAAACTAAAAAACTCTTTAACTATAAAGGCTAAAGAGTTTAAAAAAGCGACCCAGGAAGGACTCGAACCCTCATCGTCAGAGCCGAAATCTGATGTTCTATCCAATTGAACTACAAGGTCATTATATTTTTCTTTAAGAAAGCTTTGCTTTTACAATTGTAGATATTGTTTTTCCATCTGCTTGTCCTGCTAATTTCTTAGAAACTATCCCCATTACTTTCCCCATGTCTTTCATTCCATTTGCGTTTATTTCTTCTATAACCGCAACTACAACTTCCTCAATAACCTCATCACTTAAAGCCTCAGGTAAAAACTGTTCTAACACTGCTGCTTCGGCTAATTCTGGTTCAGCTAGATCTTCTCTACCTTGTTCTTGAAAAACCTGAGCACTGTCTTTTCTTTGTTTTACTTGCTTCTGTACAATCTTTAACTCTTCTTCAGATGAAATTTCTCCAGCTCCACTTTCAGTATTTGCCAACATAAATGCCGATTTTAATGCTCTTAAAGCTGTTAAAGCTACGGTGTCTTTTGACTTCATAGCCTCCTTCATTTTACTCATTACTTCTTGTTGTACACTCATAATTAAATTTATTTCGTAAAAAATTCCCGATTTCTCGGGAATTTAAATTTATCTATTTTTTTGTTATTAATCTACATTATCATGTAAAAAAGAATTATTAGAACGCTCTAAACCATCATTTTCCGTATTTAAAGCTGTATCAGATTTACTAATATCTCTATTAGCATCTATATCAACTCCCAGCCTTTTATAAGCAGGTTGACGTTCAATTTCATCTATATTTTTACTTACTTGATCAGCAAACTTATAATTAAACCCTTTCATTTTCTCTCTTCTTTCTTGCGCTCTTTTTTGCAATTCTGAAATTGTAAAACTTAAAGGCGAAGCTTCTTCATTTGATAAATCTTCAGCCTTTTCCTCCTTAACTTTTGTTTTCACTTCAAAGTTTAAAGCTGCATCTTCTTCATGTTTTATTGAAGGTGTAGAACTTTTACCAATGGTAGGCTCAGCACTAAAATCATCTAAAACATAACGTTTTTTTACCTCTTGTACTACAGGCTTAGGTTTTATTTCTTCTGCTTGTACATCTATCTTTTTTATCTGTTCAGTTGTTTCTACTAATGTTGCTTCTGGCTTAATTTCTTCATATGAATTCAAAGGCAAGTCAAACAGTAAATCCTGCTGAATGTATTGCTGCTTAGGCTTCTCTTTGACCTCTTTTTTCTTTTCGGAAACATTCGTTATTATAAAGTCATCTTCTGAAATACTTTCAATAGCTATTTCGTCATAAACAACATTAATGTTTTTTATTGCTTCAGTAGTAGGTATTATACCTAGCTTTGACTTTGGTTCTTCTTCTACCTCGTCTTTTAAAACATGAATTACTTTTTCCTCTACCTTAGTAGTTAAAGGTTCATCAATAGCTGGAGCCTTTTTTATCTTTTGCTCATCAAAAGTATACGTTGCTTTTTGTTCATCTTCTAAAGTATGAACAATTTTCTTTACTTCTGTATTTGTTATGTTGCCTTGTTGATCTGCTGCAAAACCAGTAGCTACTACTGTTACTGCAATTCCATCTTCTAAACTTTCATCTTCACCAATACCCATAATAATATTGGCATCATAACCAGCTTCTTCTTGGATATAATCATTGATTTCTCCTATTTCATCTAAGGTAACTTCGTTAGCTCCAGAAACAATGAGTAGTAAAACATTTTTAGCCCCAGTAATTTTATTATCATTCAACAATGGAGAATCTAATGCCTTTACAATTGCGCTTTTAGCTCTATTAGCTCCTGTTTCTTTAGCTGACCCCATAATTGCAGTACCACTATCAGAAAGCACTGTTTTAGCATCATGTAAATCTATATTTTGCTTATAATGATGCGTAATTACCTCTGCTATCCCTTTAGCTGCTGTTGCTAAAACCTCATCGGCTTTTGAAAAACCTGCTTTAAAACCTAAATTCCCGTATACTTCTCGTAATTTATTATTATTAATTACGATTAGAGAATCTACATTCTTTCTTAACTCATCTATTCCTTTTTGAGCTTGTTTTGAGCGCATTCTTCCTTCAAACTGAAATGGCATAGTAACAATTCCTACTGTTAATATATCCATATCTTTAGCAATTCTTGCAATGATAGGTGCTGCACCAGTCCCGGTACCACCTCCCATACCTGCAGTAATAAATACCATTTTGGTATGTGTACTTAACATTTGCTGAATTTCTTGAATACTTTCAGCAGCTGCTTGTGCTCCAATTTCAGGATTTGCTCCTGCTCCTAACCCTGATGTTAAATGGGCTCCTAATTGTATTTTATTAGGTATTGGACTATTTTCTAATGCCTGGGCATCGGTATTACAAATTACGAAATCTACTCCGTGAATTTGCTTACTATACATGTGGTTTACTGCATTGCTACCTCCCCCACCTACACCAATAACTTTAATGGCGTTTGACTGTGTTTTAGGCATGTCAAATGAAATGTTATCAAATTCTGCGCTCATAATAACTTTTCTTCTAATTTAATTTGGTTTTCAACTCCTTTTTTAGGGGAAAAAATGGGAGTTATTTTTTAACTACTACTAATACTATATCTTTAAATATTTACTCTGCATTATCTAAAAATTCCTTGAATCTTTCTGTAAACTTTTCAAAAAATGATTTAGATTTTTGTTTCGGTATTTCTTTTTCTTCAATTGGTTCTTCTTTTACTTCTTCTTCTATTCTTCTTTCAAAAACTGGTTCTTCAGGTATTTCTTCAACAGCTTCTTCTTTGACCTGTTTATCTAAGCCTTCCATTAACAACCCGACTGCTGTTGCGTAAGCTGGACTAGATAAAACATCATCAGAATCACCTGCTAAATGTTCATTAGGATACCCTATTCTAACATCCATACCCGTTATATATTCTACTAACTGTCTTAAATGTTTTAATTGTGAGCCTCCTCCTGTTAAAACAATCCCTGCAATTAATTTACCTTTTTGAGTTTCGTGTCCGTAATTTTTTATTTCTAAATACACGTGCTCAATGATTTCTTGTACACGTGCATGTATTATTTTAGATAAATTTTTTAAGGTTATTTCCTTAGGTTCTCTACCTCTTAAACCTGGAATAGAAACAATCTCAGTTTCTTTGTTCTCTCCAGGCCATGCCGAACCAAATTTTACTTTTAGAAGTTCAGCTTGTTTTTCTATAATAGAGCATCCTTCTTTTATATCCTCTGTAATTACATTTCCTCCAAAAGGAATTACAGCGGTATGCCTTATGATTCCATCTTTAAAAATGGCCAAATCAGTGGTACCTCCACCTATATCAATTAGCGCAACCCCTGCTTCTTTTTCTTCCTGACTTAATACCGCTGATGCTGATGCTAAAGGCTCCAGTGTTATATCTGCTAGTCCTAAACCTGCACTTTTCACACACCTACCAATATTTCTTATAGAAGATACTTGCCCAACCACAACGTGAAAATTAGCTTCAAGTCTTCCTCCATACATTCCTATTGGCTCCTTTATTTCTGGTTGACTGTCTACTTTATATTCTTGTGGTAATACATGTATAATTTCTTCTCCAGGCAGCATCACTAATTTATGAACCTGACTTATTAAACTTTCTATATCCTCATCATCAATTACCTCATCTGCCTTATCTCTTGTGATGTAATCACTGTGATGTAAACTTCGTATATGTTGACCCGCAATCCCAACTACAACATCTTCTATTTGCTGTCCCGAAACACTCTGTGCTTCATCTACTGCTTGTTGAATGGATTGGATAGTTTGTGTAATGTTATTTACCACGCCTCGTTTTACACCTAAACTTTTCGCTTTTCCTATACCTAAAACTTCGAGTTTTCCATATTCGTTTTTGCGTCCAATCATGGCAACAATCTTGGTTGTACCAATATCTAATCCAACTGCTATTTTATTGTTTTCCATCTTGATTTTGTTTTGTGCACACAACTTGATTGTGATACTTTACATTTATTGTTTTATACTTTTTTATAGAACCATCTAATAATGCTTTATTATAAAAAGCTTTTAGCTTTTTAAACTTGATTTTTGCTTTTTCTAAATTTCCAAAAACCACCTTATAGCTGCCTGTACGAACTGTAAAAACATATTCGTTTTGAGCATTTCTTTCAATTGCGATAATTTCTTTTGTAAAAAAATCATCACTTAAAATAATTTCTATTAACTGAGTTAGTTCTTTGATTTCTTCAGTACCCTCTACCCCAAAAACTAATGGCACTCGAGCTGAAAAATTGCTAGACAAAGGCATTTTAACTCCATACTTATCAACATAATAAGAGGTACCTTTATCAACAATTCGGGCTATAGCTTTACGCTGCTTTATTAGCGTTTTCAACTCTCCGTTAATCGTTAAAAAAACGGTTGCTTCTTCAACATAGGGGTTTGCTGAAACATTGGCTTCTAGAGAGTGTAAATCTACTACTCTTTTTGCTTGGTTTTTAACAAATTCCTCATTTTGTATTAACAATTTATCAACCGCGTTGTGTGTCAGAAAGTTATTATCACCAGCTCTAAACTCCACTACTGTGTTTTTCACTTTTTTATGTCCGTTTCTTTTAGAAGCAAACCCATATAAAAAGAACAAAAACGCCATTAACACAATAAATGATATGTAAACTATTACTTTTTTCACACCTTCGCTTTAAATTTTCTAACTAACTTTTCTTTTGCTTCCTCTATCATTAAACCTATATCTCCAGCTCCAAGCATCACTATTATTTTTTTATCTGTTTTTAAAATTTTTT
This sequence comes from Tenacibaculum sp. 190524A02b, assembly GCF_964036645.1. NCBI lineage: Bacteria > Pseudomonadati > Bacteroidota > Flavobacteriia > Flavobacteriales > Flavobacteriaceae > Tenacibaculum > Tenacibaculum vairaonense. The sequence goes on from NZ_OZ038525.1 coordinate 2,885,051, forward strand.
CCAGCATCTTTTCCTTACTAACCAGCTGCTTGTTTTCTATAGTCATTTTATTTAATAACCATGAAGAAGTAACTCCTTCAATAGGCAACTCTCTTGCTGGATAAATATCCAATAGTACAACTTCATCAAACTTTGATAATTCTTTCGCGAAATCGTCAATAAAATCACGAGTTCTACTAAATAAATGTGGCTGAAATACTGCCAATACCTCTTCTTCTGGATATAATTCTCTAACAGAAGCTTCAACCGCTTTAATTTCTGTTGGATGATGTGCATAGTCATCAATTAACACAACATCCTCTGTTTTTATTTTATAAGAAAATCTTCTTTTAACCCCCTTAAATGTTTTTAATTGTTCTTTTATTGTTTCTTCTGAAACACCATATACATCTGCCATTGCTAGGGCCGCTAAAGCATTCATAAGATTATGTCTCCCTGGTAATGAAAATGTTAAATTTTCAATTTTCTTGGTTGGTGTTTTTACGTTAAACAAATAGCTTCCATTTACTATTTGCACATCATACGCTTCATACCCCGCATCTTCTTCTATTGCATATGTAATTCCATCAAGCGGCAACCCTTTTGCTACAATTAAAACATCATTAACCTTTGCCGAAAAATCTCTAAAAGATTCTTCTAAAAAAGCTTCTTCGCCATATATATCAAGATGATCTGCATCCATAGAGGTAATACAAGCTATGTCCGGCGATAATTTCAAAAAAGATCGATCAAATTCATCTGCTTCAACTACTGAAACCTCACTTTCTCCTAGAATCAAATTAGAGTTATAATTTTCTGCAATCCCTCCTAGAAATGAAGTTCCTCCTTGAGATTGCATTATATGTCCTAAAATAGAGGATGTAGTTGTTTTTCCATGTGTTCCAGCTACTGCTAAACAAAAAGTATCTTTAGTTATCTCTCCTAAAATTTCTGATCTTTTTAAAATCAAATAGTCATTACTCTTAAAATAAGAAAGTTCTTGATGACTAGAAGGTATTGCTGGTGTATAAACAACAACCGTAACTTCCTTATTCAAAAATGATAATGGAATATTTTTAACTGCATCTTCAAAATGAATTGCCACATCTATTTGCAACAACGCATCTGTGATAGGTGTTGCTACTTTATCATATCCCGCGACATTTTTTCCATGTACTGCAAAATATCTAGCAATAGCACTCATTCCTATTCCTCCTATCCCTACAAAGTAAATATTTTCGATTTTCCTTAATTCCATTCCTAAATTAGCATCTTTAATAATACTTAATTAGCTACTATCTTTACTATTTGATTTACAATATCATTGGTTGCATTTGGTAATGCTAACACTTTTATATTCTCGCTTAAACTTTCCTGTTTACCTTTATCTTTTAAAAGCGACTCTAGTACAACTGAAAACGTATCTAACTCATTTTCTTTTATTAGTATTGCTCCGTGCTTATCTACAATTGCTTTTGCATTTTTTGTTTGATGATCTTCAGCTACATTGGGTGAAGGAATAAAAATGGTTGGTTTACCAACTATACACAATTCAGACACTGAACTTGCCCCTGCTCTAGACACAATAAAGTCCGCCGCTGCATACGCTAAATCCATTCTATTCAAGAACTGATGTACTTGCACATTTTCAACTTCTGAGTACTTCTTATACTCATCAACATATAACTTTCCACATTGCCATATCAATTGAATATTTTGCTCTTTAAAAAATTCTAGTTCAGCTTCTATTAATTGATTGACTCTTCTTGCTCCTAAACTTCCTCCTAAAACAAGTATCGTTTTCTTTTTAGTATCCAACTTAAAAAACTGCTTTCCTTCTTCTTCTTTGGTATGAATAAACAATAAATCTTGCCTTACAGGATTTCCTGTTTTAACTATCTTTTCTAATGGAAAAAATCGTTCCAAATTATCATAAGCAACACATATCTTTTGTGCTTTTTTTGCTAGTAATTTATTAGTAATCCCTGGATATGAATTTTGTTCTTGAATAAGTGTTGGTATTCCTTTTTTATTAGCCATCATTAATGTAGGCCCACTAGCAAAGCCTCCAGTCCCTACAGCTACATCTGGTTTAAATTTTCTAATTATTGAATTTGCTTTCCATAAGCTTGATAATAACTTAAACGGAAACATTAAATTTTTTACTGTAATCTTCCTTTGTATTCCAGAAATCCACAACCCTTTAATATCATAACCTGCCTGAGGTACTTTTTCCATTTCCATTTTATCTTTAGCACCAACAAATAAAATAGTGGCTTCTGGATAACGAAGTTTTATTTCATTTGCTATAGCTATTGCTGGATAAATATGACCTCCAGTTCCTCCTCCGCTTATGATAACATTAATCGATTGTTTCATGTAAAATATCTAAAGGATTATCATCTAATATTGTTTCTTCAGTTTCATCTTTTGATGCACTTACACTTAAAATCATTCCCATTGCAAAACAAGTCATCCAAATAGAGGTACCTCCACTACTTATCAAAGGCAAGGTTTGCCCTGTAACTGGTAAAATATTTACTGCAACAGCCATATTAATCATAGCTTGAAAAACTATAGGAATCCCTACTCCTATTACCATAAGTGTACCAAAAATGGTATTTGCTTTTTTTACTGTTATTAAAATCCTAAACAATAGTAAAAAATAAATAAAAACCACTAAAAAAGCTCCAACTAAACCATACTCTTCTACAATTATTGCATAAATAAAATCAGAAGAAGATTGTGGTAAAAAACTTTTTTGCACACTCTTTCCTGGCCCTTTACCTATTGGTCCACCAGTAGCTATGGCTATTTTTGCCTTTTCTACTTGGTAACCCTCTGCTCCATCTGACTTTGAAAAATTCTCTAATCTATTTTGCCAAGTATTAATACGATTTGGCATTGCGTCTGGAAAAGCTTTTGCTACCAAAATAAAAAACAGCAACGAAAACAACCCAATTGCCAAAATATAACCTATATATTTAAGAGGGTATCCTCCAATATAAGCTAACAATAAAATCATGCTAAAAAATATGGCTGTGGTAGAAAAGTTTGCTGGTAGTATTAAAACCAAAACCATACCTACCGGTAACCATAACTGCAATAAACTTTCTCTAAATTGTATCGCTTTTTCTTTATTTTTAGCTAAATACCTAGCTACATATACCATTAAAACCAACCCTGCCAATGTAGACGTTTGAAAACCTATCCCTACAAATGGAATTCTAATCCATCTACTAGCATTTGCTCCCTCAATAACAGTTCCTTGAGCTATGGTAAATATTAAAAGTAAAATAACAACAGGCAGCATCAACACCGAACCTCCACTAAAATACCTATAAGGAACCTTATGCACCGCGTAAATTATAGCAAACCCAGTTATTAATAATACAATATGTTTTATTAAGTGTCCTATTGTAGAACCATTCCCAACTACATATACTAAATTTGTACTTGCACTGTATACTGGCATAAATGAAAATATTGCCAATACAGTTACTATTGCCCATATTGCCCTATCTCCTTTTATATGTTTGAAAATGGATTTCATTTATATTACAAATTTCTTACAGCTTCTTTAAACTTAACACCTCTATCTTCATAACTCTCAAACAAATCAAAGCTTGCACAAGCTGGAGATAACAATACCGCATCTCCTTTTTTAGCTATTTTATGTGCTACTTTTACTGCTTCTTCTGCACCCGCTGTTTCTACTAGAATATCTACTACATTCTGAAATGTATTTATAATTTTATGATTATCTAACCCTAAACAAACGATACCTTTTACCTTTTCTCTAACTAACGGCAATAAATCTTCATAATCATTTCCTTTATCCACTCCACCAACAATCCAAACTGTTGGGCTATCCATACATTCTAATGCATAATAAGCTGCATTAACATTAGTTGCTTTACTATCATTTATATATTGAACTCCATTTATTTTCAATACATTTTCCAAACGATGTTCTACACCTTCAAAGTCTGACAAACTTTCTGCTATTGTTTGTTTTCTTACTTTCAACAACCTTGCTGCCATTGCAGCAGCCATTGCATTTTTTGTGTTATGTTTTCCCTGTAACTTTAAGTCTGCAACACTCATTATAACTTCCTCTGTATTTATTTTTAATATTATTTTGTCATCTCTTAGAAAAGCTCCTTTTCTCAGCTCTTTCTCTATTGAAAAAGGCATTAATTGAGCTTTTACATCATTATTATTTAACCAATTACATATAACCTCATCATCTTCATCATATATCAAATAATCTTTATCAGTTTGATTTTTTGTTATACGAAATTTTGACGCAATGTATTTCTCAAAATCGTAATCATACCTATCTAAATGATCAGGCGTAATGTTAGTTATTATAGCTATGTGAGAATTAAACGACTCAATTCCATCTAATTGAAAACTGCTTAATTCCAACACATAATTAGTATACTCTTGCTCCGCTACTTGCTGCGCAAAACTATCTCCAATATTTCCTGCTACCCCTACATTTATCCCAGCATTATTAAGCAAATGATGCGTAAGCAAAGTAGTGGTAGTTTTTCCGTTTGAACCTGTTATACCAACAACACTAGCTTTTGTATATGATTTAGCAAACTCAATTTCTGAAATAACAGGAACTCCTTTTTCTTTTAACTTTTGGATTAAAGCTACTTTATCAGGAATACCTGGGCTCTTCATCACTACATCTGCATTGTAAATCTTTTGTTCAGTATGCTGATTTTCTTCAAAATCTATTTCATTATGTAATAGAACTTTTTTATATTTTTCTGTAATTGTTCCTTTATCAGAAACAAAAACTCGCCATCCTTTTTGCTTTCCTAAAAGCGCTGTTCCTACACCGCTTTCACCACCACCTAACACAACCAATTTTTTCATTTACCTCAATTTTAGGGTAACAATAGCCAATACTGCTAACAAAACACCTACAATCCAAAACCTATTCACTATCTTACTTTCATGGTAACCACTTTTTTGATAATGATGATGTAATGGAGACATTTTAAAAACTCGCCTCCCTTCTCCATACTTCTTTTTAGTATACTTAAAGTAAGATACCTGTATCATTACTGATAAGTTTTCAGCCACAAAGATTCCTGCTAGAATAGGTAATAACAATTCTTTTCTTATCGCTATAGCAATTACTGCAATTATTCCTCCTATAGTTAAACTCCCCGTATCTCCCATAAACACCTGAGCTGGATACGTATTATACCATAAGAATCCCATTAACGCTCCTGCAAATGCGAAAATAAACACTGTCATTTCACCAGAATTTGGGATATACATAACATCTAAATAATCTGCAAAAATTATATTTCCAGACACCCATGCAAATATTGCCAAAGCCACGACCATTATAGCTGAAGTTCCTGCTGCCAACCCATCTATTCCATCTGTTAAATTTGCTCCATTAGAAATTCCCGTAACCAAAAATACCGTTACAAATATGAAGATTATCCATCCATAGTCTCTATAGTTTTCGCCAAGAAAACTCAATGCTTTTGCATAATCCAACTCGTTATCTTTCAAAAAAGGCACTGTTGTTTTTGTTGATTTATGAGCCTCTCCAAAAACTTTTCTTCTGCCGTTTTCAGAAACTACCTGTTCTTCTAAAGGAAGTTGTTCTTTTATGGTAACATCAGGATGAAAATACAACATCGCCCCAACAATTACCCCTAAACCAACTTGACCCAAAACCTTGAATTTTCCTTTTAAACCCTGCTTATCTTTCTTAAAAACCTTTATATAATCATCTGTAAAACCAATAACTCCCATCCAAAGAGTGGTTATTAAAAGAATAATGATGTAAATATTCTCCAGTTTTGCTAGTAACAATACCGGAACCAACGTTCCTAATATTATAATTACACCCCCCATTGTTGGTGTTCCTGCCTTTTGACTTTGTCCTTCTAAACCTAAATCTCTAATCGTTTCTCCTACCTGTTGTTTTCTAAGAAAATTAATTATTCGTTTCCCAAAAATCATGGTAATCAACAAAGACAATATAAAGGCTGCACCAGACCTGAATGTTATAAACTGAAATACACTAGCTCCAGTTAAATTAAACTCACTTTCTAAGTATTGAAAAATATAATACAACATTCGTTATGATTTTTTTAGTTGATTAAAACATCTTTTAACTTCCTCTAAATCATCAAAATGAATCCGCTCTCCATTTATTTCTTGATAATTTTCATGCCCTTTTCCTGCAACCAAAATAATATCTCCTTTCTGCGCCAACTTATAAGCCGTTTTTATTGCTTGCCTCCTATCTAAAATAGACAGTGTTTTTTTATAGTTTTCTCCTGAAACTCCCTTCTCCATTTCATCTATTATCTGTTGTGGATTTTCTGTTCTTGGGTTATCTGAAGTAAAAATTGCTTGCGAACTTAATTGTGAGGCTATATGTGCCATTTTAGGTCGCTTTGTTTTATCTCTATCTCCACCACAACCTACTACTGTTATTACATTTTCATTTCCTGTTCTAATATCATTAATCGTCTGTAATACATTTTTCAATGCATCTGGCGTATGCGCATAATCTACAATTGCTGTTACTGCATCTTCTGATACTTCATACTGAAACCTTCCACTTACACTTTCTAATTGACTAAGCAATCTCAAAACTTCAATATTTTCAACCCCCAACAAACTAGCAACTCCATAAATTGCCAATACATTATAAGCATTAAATCCTCCTATTAGTTTTGTCCAAACCTCTACTCCGTTTACCGTTAATAAACTACCAGAAAAACTTTTTTCTAAAAGCTTCGCTTTATAGTCTGCTATTGTTTTTAATGCATAGGTATATTTTGACGCTTTGGTATTCTGAAGCATCATTTGTCCATTTTTATCATCTATATTCACCAAAGCAAAAGCTGTTTTAGGCAAAGAGTCAAAAAATGTTTTTTTCACATCTCTATACTCAGCAAACGTGTTATGATAATCTAAATGATCATGAGACAAATTTGTAAACACACCTCCTACAAAGTTTAACCCTTCCGTTCTCTTTTGGTGTACTCCATGCGAGCTAACCTCCATAAAACAAAATTCTACCCCAACAGCTACCATCTTTGACAAGTACTTATTAATCACTAATGAGTTTGGTGTTGTATGTGTAGCTTTGTATTCATCTTCATCAACCATTACTTTTACAGTTGACAGTAACCCAACTTTATAACCTGCATTCTTAAAAAGTTTATATAATAAAGTGGTTATTGTGGTTTTTCCATTAGTACCGGTTACTCCAACTAATTTCAAATTATTAGCTGGATTGTCATAGTAGTTTGCTGCTACAATAGCTAAAGCCTTATCTGAATCATCAACCTCTATATAAACCACATTATCTTGCTTAACTTCAGGCAATACTTCACAAATAATTGCGGTAGCACCTAGAGCAATAGCTTTTTCTATATAATTATGTCCATCAACAGTTACTCCTTTTTGCGCTACAAAAAGACTATTTTTAATAACCAACCTACTATCATAATGTATTTCACTTACAGAAGCATTCGTATCTCCTAATATTGAATTTACACTAACCTTATATAATATGTCTTTTAATACTTTCAATTACGATAGTTTTAAATACACTTTTGCTCCTTTAGAAACTTTAATTCCTTTTTCTACTGATTGTTCCACTACTTTACCTTTTCCAATAAACTCAACTTTCAACCCCATATTCTCAAGTAAGGCAATCGCATCCATCCCACTCATCCCTATCACTTTAGGCATAATCGTTTTATATTTCCTTAATTTCTCATAATAGTTCTGATATTGCTTATCAATTTTAGCATAAGAAATTGTATCTAAAACTTGCTGCTTATTAATTGGAGTAGTTGTATATATTTTCTGAGCAATTTCTTTAAATATAGGTGCTGCTACCTGCGCTCCATAATAGCCCTTTTCTTTTTTAGGCTCATGAACTACCACAATACAAGAATATTTTGGTTCATCTGCAGGAAAAAAACCCGCGAAAGAGGCTACGTATTTTTTATTTGAATAATGTCCATAAACAGTTTTCCCTTTACTATCCTTATGCTTAGGTATCCATTTTTTAGCAGTACCCGTTTTACCTGCCATTGAAAAATTAGATGAATAAATATTTTTTGCAGTTCCTTTTTTCACCACATTTTCCATTACTTTACGAACTTTATTCAAGGTAGTTTGTGAAGCTATCCTTTCTTTTAAAACCTCAGTACCAAAGCTCTTATCCACTTCACTACCTACTCTTAATTCTTTTACAAAATATGGTCTCACCAATTTACCATCATTTGCTACCGCATTGTAAAAAGCTAAAGTTTGCAAAGGTGTTAATGAAACTCCATAACCCCAAGCCATCCATTCTAACGAAATTGGACTCCATGATTTTTCTGATGGATTAGGAATATAAGGCCTTCCTTCTCCTTTTATTTTAACCCCTGTTTGCTTATCTAATCCAAATGATTTTAATTTCTTTATAAATTTCTGAGGTTTTTTGTCATAATGCTTTCTTATTACTTTAACAATTCCAACATTAGACGACACCTCAAAGACTCTTCCCAAAGACACTTTCCCATAACCTCCCGCTCTACTATCCTCTACCTTTCTATTATTAATAAATATCTTTCCTCTTTCACAATCAACCACCGTAGATGTATCTGCCATTTTATCATCTAAAGCCGCCATAAGACTAGCCAACTTAAATGTTGAGCCTGGCTCATGACTCTCCCAAACCGCATAATTCCTCTTCTCATAATACCTCCCTTTTGAGGTTCTTCCTAAATTTGAGATCGCCTTAATTTTACCGGTTTCTACTTCCATTACTACAGCACAACCGTGATCTGCTTCAAAATATTCTAATTGTTTCAATAAAGCATGATGTGTAATATCTTGAATATTCACATCAATTGTTGTTATAATATCATGACCATCAATTGGTTCTTTTTCATTCACATCATTTATTGGCTTCCATTGCCCTTTCGCTATTTTTTGTTTTAATCTCCATCCATTTTCTCCTTGCATATATTTTGCGAAAGCCCCTTCTATACCAGCTCCTCCTCTATAATCATCATACCCAATTGTTCTTTCTGCTATTTTACCTATAGGATGTACTCTAACTGTTTGCTGTTCTGCTATAAATCCACCTTTATAAACACCTAGATTAAATATTGGAAATGTTTTCATTTTGGCATAATCATTATAACCAACACTTCTAGCAATTAACAAGTACCTGTTTTTTCTCTTTCTTGCATTTCTTAATTTTTTTTGATAATAATCAACCGATTTTCCAAACAAATCTGACAATGATTCTGACAACGCTCTAATCTCTCTTTCAAAAACACCTGATTCTACTGACATCACATCCATCCTAATAGTAAACTTAGACATTGATGTAGCTAATAAATTTCCATCCGAAGCATAAACATTACCTCTATTAGCAAAAATAGTATCATTTCTAACCGTTTTTTCCAGAGATAACTTTCTGTATTTTTCTCCTTCTATATATTGAAGTTTAAAGATTCTAAAAATAATAACCACAAAAAAAAGCGTCATTAAAATCACTACTATATATAGTTTATTTAATATGCCTTTTTTTACTACCATCTTTTACTCTATTCTTTATTTAACGGTTACTTTTATTTTTTTAGGCGGCTTTTTTGCTGGTTTAAGCCCTTTTATTTTTACTTTTTTCCGAATACTACTCTCCAACTTCATCCGCATTAACGTAGTACTCGTATCAACATATTCTGCCCTTAGCCGTCTTTTCTCTTTATTAAGCTCTGCTATTTTAACTACTTTAGCATCTACCTGATGAGCACTAGAAATCATAATAAGTAATAGCGCAACTACAAATATTAAAATCCTCCAGTTTTTAAAAGCACTCTCATCTGTAAGAAAACTACCACGTAAAACATCATATACACTTTTCTTAACCTTTGACATACTTTTATTACTTTAAAGTTGCTACTCTTAATTTAGCACTTCTAGCCCTATTATTTTCTTTTATCTCTTTAGCTGTAGGTATTATTAACTTCCCTACTTTTTTTAATGGCTCATTGGTATTCCCAAAAAAATCCTTTTCTGGCTCACCACTAAACAAACCTGTTCTAATAAACCTTTTCACTAATCTATCCTCTAATGAATGATATGAAATCACACTTAACCTACCTTCTTCACTTAACAAACTTGGCATCTGCTCCAAAAACTCTTTCAACACCTCCAACTCTTGATTCACCTCTATGCGTACCGCTTGAAATATTTGTGCTAAAATCTTATGTTCTTTTGCTTTTGGCAAAAAACGACTCAACACTTCTTTCAACTGAAAACTAGTTTTTATCTCTGCTTCTTCTCTTGATGCTACAATTGTTTTTGCCAACACTCTTGCATTTCTAAGCTCACCATATAAATACAACACATCCGCCAAACGACTTTCCTCATATTTATTTACAACCTCCCAAGCAGTTAACTTAGACTTTTGATCCATCCTCATATCCAAATCCGCATCAAACCTTGTAGAAAACCCTCTTTCAGCTGCGTCAAATTGATGAGAAGAAACACCTAAGTCTGCCAAAACACCATCCACCTTCTTCACACCATAAAAGCGTAAAAACCTAGATATAAACCTAAAATTCTCACCTATCAACACAAACCTTTCATCATCAATCTTATTACTATGCGCATCAGGATCCTGATCAAAAGCAAACAATCTCCCTTTCTCTCCCAACCTACTGAGAATCTCTCTCGAATGTCCGCCACCACCAAAGGTCACATCTACATACACTCCATCCTCTTTTATATTAAGCGCATCTACACTTTCTTCCAACAACACTGGATTATGATAATTCATCTTCTTCTATATTTCCCATCACCTCTTCTGCTAAATCCGCAAAATCAACAACAGCATCATCAATAATTTTCTCGTATTCTTCTTTATCCCAAATCTCTATTATATTTACTGCAGACGATAACACAATCTCTTTTTTCAACCCAGCAAACTGGCATAAGTCTTTAGGTACCAATATCCTCCCTGATGCATCAACCTCTACCAACTTCACCCCAGCAGTAAACCTTCTTATAAAATCATTATTCTTCTTAACAAACCGGTTCAATTTATTTATTTTCGCCATCACCAAATTCCATTCCTGCATAGGATATAACTCTAAGCAAGACTGAAAAACAGACCTTTTCAACACAAACCCCTCTTGAAGAACAGCAGACAACTGCTTCTTGTAGGCTGAAGAAACCATAAGCCTACCCTTGGCATCCATCTTACATTCATATGTCCCAATTAGGTTAATCACACAACAAATTAATAGTTTGCACCAAAAATATAAAAAAAATACCACTTTTTACCACTTTCCCCCACTTTGTTAATAAGTTTTACCGCTCTACTTAACTTACTGACTAAAAACACATTGACCTACAACAGCATATAGCAAATAATAAAAATGAAAATGTGCTAAAAAAAAACTACATTTGTCGTTGAGTCAAATCAAACTTTTTTATGACTGAATTTTTAAAAAAAGAAGGCAAATTTACATACGCAGAAGCTGGAGAAGGCAGACCAATTATTGTTTTACACGGGCTCATGGGGGCATTGAGTAATTTTGACGCGACTTTTGATTATTTCTCAAAAAAAGGATATCAAGTTTTTATCCCTGAACTTCCTTTATACACACTACCTTTAATAAAAACAAACGTTAAGAACCTAGCTAAATTTCTACATGAGTTTATTGAACTTAAGGGTTTAAAAGATGTTGTATTATTAGGTAATTCTCTTGGCGGACATATAGCTTTATATTATATCAAACATTATCCTCAAGATATTTCAGCATTAGTATTGACAGGTAGCTCTGGTTTATATGAAAACTCTATGGGAAATAACTACCCTAGAAGAGGCGATAAAGAGTTTGTAAGAACAAAAACTCGTGATGTTTTCTATGATCCTGAGATTGCTACTGATGAACTTGTAGATCAAGTTTATGACGTAATTAATGACAGAAATTCTCTTGTAAGAACTTTAGCTATTGCTAAAAGTGCTGTACGTCATAATATGGCTAAAGACTTGCCTAACATGCAACAACCTACATGTTTGATATGGGGAAAACAGGATACCGTTACTCCACCTGAAGTTGCTGAAGATTTCCATAAGTTGTTACCAGATTCAGATTTATACTGGATTGATAAATGTGGACATGCTGCGATGATGGAAACACCAGAGGAATTTAATAATGTTTTAGAACAATGGTTAACTAACCGTAATTTATAAACTTTCATTCCATGAAAATTAAATCAGCTGAATTTGTGATGAGTAACACAAATGTTACTAAATGTCCAAAAGACAGGATTCCTGAGTATGCATTTATTGGACGCTCAAACGTTGGGAAATCATCATTAATTAATATGTTGATGGAGCGTAAAGATTTAGCTAAAACATCAGGAAAACCGGGAAAGACTCAGCTTATTAACCACTTTAAAATCAATAATGAATGGTTTTTAGTAGATTTACCAGGATATGGATATGCTAAGGTTTCCAAAAAGAAACGAACTATTTTTCAATACTTTATTGAAAACTACTTTAGAGAGCGCGAACAATTGGTGTGTACTTTTGTTTTAATTGACAGCCGTCATGATCCTCAAAAAATTGATTTGGACTTTATGCGCTTCTTGGGTGAAAATCAAATTCCTTTTTGTATTGTTTTCACGAAAGCTGATAAGTTGGGTAGTTCTAAACTTAACAAACAAATTACCTCTTACAAGAAGAAACTTTTAAATACTTGGGAAACATTACCTACCTCTTTTATTACGTCTTCTTCAACAGGTTTTGGTAGAGATGAGTTTTTAAGTTTTGTTCAGCAAATAAATCAAGATGTTGCTGAAAATTTTAAATAAAGTTACTATTTGCTCAAAATAACGGTATGCACTCAACAAAAGAAAATCTTCAAGTTTTACATGAAGATAATCACTTAATAATTATTAATAAAAGAGCAGGCGATATTACCCAAGGTGATAAAACTGGAGATAAACCATTAAGTGATATTGTAAAAGAGTACATTAAAGATAAATATAATAAGCCTGGCAATGTATTTTTAGGAACGGTTCATCGTTTAGATCGTCCTACTTCTGGTATTGTGATTTATGCCCGAACCTCAAAAGCATTAGAACGTTTAAATAAAATGCTTAGAGATAAAACCATAAAAAAAACATATTGGGCAATAGTAAAAAATACTCCCCCTAAAAAACAAGACACTTTGATAAATTTCTTGAAAAAGAATCCTAAAAACAACAAATCATTTGTTCACAAAAAAGAAATTCAAGGTAGTAAACAAGCCGTTCTTCACTATAAAACCATAAAAAAATTAGACAATTACACCTTATTAGAAATTGATTTAGAAACAGGAAGGCACCATCAAATACGCACACAATTATCTCATATTGGTTGTATTATTAAAGGAGATTTAAAATATGGTTTTAATAGAAGTAATAAAGATGGTAGTATTCATTTACATGCAAGAAAAATTAAATTTACACACCCAGTTAGTAAGGAGTTAATTTCTATCACCTCACCACCTCCTATTGACCCTATTTGGGATGCTTGTCTGTAATTCGTATATTTAGGGAAATTTCTTCCAATGAAAGCCCTTAAATACGTATCTATTTTAATCTTACCTATTACCGTGTGTGTATCATTTACACATTCAGGGTGGCTTACATTTTTACCTTTAATAACTTTTTTTGGTTTTGTTCCATTATTTGAGTTTCTTTTTAAACCTGACAAAAGAAATTTTAGTAAAGAAGAAGAAATAAAGGAAAAAGGAAATAAGCTATATTCCTATATCTTATATTCTACTGTTCCAATTCAGCTATTTTTTTTAATTTGGTTTATATTTTTGATGCAAAACACTGAGATTTTCTCTATAAATACTTTAGGAAAAATTTTTGCCATGGGGTTAATGTGCGGCGTTATAGGAATTAATGTTGGTCATGAATTAGGTCATCGTAACAATAGATTGGATGAATTTTTAGGCGAACTATTATTGCTTACCTCCTTGAACACTCATTTTTTACCTTACCATAATGCAGGACACCATTTTAATGTTGCAACCCCAAATGACGCAGCTACAGCTAGAAAAAATGAAATTGTCTATCTATTTTGGTTTCGTTCACATTTCCAAAGCTACTATCAAGCTTGGCAATTAGAAAATAAACGATTAAAAAACACAAACAGAACTTGGCTACATTACCAAAACAGAATGGTTATATACACCTTATGTAATTTAGTATTACTAGGTAGTATCTTATACTTTTTCGGGTTTTCTTCATTTGTTTCTTTTATCATTTCCTCTGTTATAGGAATATTATTACTAGAAACTGTAAATTATATAGAACATTACGGACTCTTACGTAAAAAAAACGAACGTGGTAGATATGAAAGAGTAAAAAGAACACATTCATGGAACTCAGATCATGTTATTGGAAAAATAATGCTATTTAACTTATCAAGACACTCAGATCACCATTACAATGGAAGCAAACATTATCAACTACTAAAATCATTACCAGAAAGTCCACAAATGCCCACTGGTTACCCTGGAATGATGTTAATTGCATTACTTCCACCTCTATGGTTTTCAATAATGAATAAAAAACTACAAGAACTATAAATAGAATGCAAATTTCACAACTTATTCAAAGTCAAAAAAACTACTTTAACACACAACAAACAAAAGATATTTCATTCAGAAAAAAAAACTTAAAACACCTACAAAAAGAACTTATAAAAAGAGAGCAGGATATTATTAATGCGCTATATAAAGATTTTAGAAAATCAGAATATGAGGCTGTAATGACAGAAACAGCAATTGTATTATCTGAATTAAAATTAGCTATTAGTAATATTGATTCTTGGAGTAAACCTAAGCGTGTTTTACCTTCTATTTTAAATTTTCCTTCATCAGCAAAAATTTACAAAGAGCCTTATGGTACTGTATTAATCATAGCTCCTTGGAACTATCCATATCAGTTAGCTTTATCACCTCTAATTGGTGCCATAGCTGCAGGTAACACAGTTGTCTTAAAACCTTCTGAACTAACACCAAATACGAGTACTGTTATCAAAGAAATAATTGAAACCGTTTTTGATAGCAAACATATAGCTGTTATTGAAGGTGGGGTTCCTGTTGCTCAAGAACTTCTTGCTCAACGTTGGGACTATATCTTTTTTACTGGAAGTGTTCCTGTAGGAAAAATAGTTGCCAAAGCTGCTGCTGAACATTTAACACCTGTTACTTTAGAACTCGGAGGAAAAAGTCCTTGTATTATTGAAGAAACAGCAAACCTCAAATTAGCTGCTAGACGATTAGTATGGGGGAAATTTATAAATGGAGGACAAACTTGTATAGCTCCAGATTACTTAGTAGTTCATAAATCTATTAAAAACAAGTTTATTACATACTTTAAAGAGGAAATTTTTAGAGCTTATGGTGAAAACCCACAAGAATCTACTGATTTCCCTCGTATTGTTAACTCCAAAAACTTTGACAGGTTAGCACAAATGTTAATTAATGAGAACTGTATTATTGGTGGCGAAACAAACAAAGAAGATAATTACATAGCTCCTACTTTAATTGATGAACCTAGTTTGAATAGTGAAGTAATGAAAGGAGAAATATTTGGGCCTATCTTTCCTTTACTTACTTACAATCAAGAATCTGATATTGAAACTATTTTATCTAAATATGATAAACCGCTTGCTCTTTATGTTTTTACCAAAAAAAATAATTTTGCTAAAAAAATAATCAGTCGTTATTCTTTTGGTGGCGGTACTATAAATGATACTACTGTTCATTTTGCAAATCATAGATTGCCTTTTGGAGGCGTAGGAGAAAGTGGTATAGGTGGTTATCATGGTAAACAAACCTTTGATACTTTTTCACATAAAAAAGGAGTAGTAAATAGAGGTACTTGGCTTGATATACCTACAAGGTATGCTCCTTATAAAGGAAAATTAAAACAGCTTAAAACCTTAATGAAATTCGGGTAATTTTTCCCTTAAAACTTTATCTAAAGGATTAAAACAATGTCAGAAAAAACAGTCTCAGATGCTATAAACTATCGCCGTTCTATAAGAATATACGATGCTGATAAACCTATAGATTCTTCTATAGTAAAAAAATGTATTCAACAAGCTAGCTTAGCACCTACTAGTAGTAATATGCAACTATGGGAGTTTTACCATATCACCTCTAAAAAAACTATTGAAAAGATAACTCCTTTGTGTTTCAATCAAAATGCTGCTAAAACAGCTCAACAGTTAGTAGTATTTGTAGTACGAAAAGATTTATGGAGAAAAAGAGCTAAAGCTAATTTAGCTTTTATGGATAAAGTTTTTGGTAAAAACAATCCAAAATCTAAACAATCTTCAAGAGAAAAAGTAGCCAGAAACTATTATGGAAAACTAATCCCCTTTACTTACTTTGATGTATTAGGAATTTTCGGCTGGCTAAAGTATTTAATGATTCTTATTATTGGCTTATTCAAACCAATTTACCGAGAGGTAAAAAATAGCGACATGCGCTTAGTAGCACATAAAACTTGTGGATTAGCAGCTCAAACTTTTATGTTATCCATGGCTGCTGAAGGTTATGACACCTGTCCTATGGAAGGCTCTGACACATGGCGAGTAAAGCGTGTTTTAGGTTTACCTTTCTCTGCTGAAATAAATATGATTGTTTCTTGTGGTATTAGAAAACCCGAAGGCGTATATGGTGAGCGTTTTAGAATTCCTTTTGAAGAAGTTTATACTGAAGTATAAATAGAATAACATAAAGTTTACAACTACTAATGTATTTAACTACTCTTTATATAAATTAGGTTACTAACTTCAAAAATACACCTACACTTTTACTTTATAATAATAGACCTAGATTTTTTAATATGCTAAAAAGTTAATAAGTCTAGATACTATATGAGTAATATTTACACACTCGCTTTCTTTATTTACACGCCTTTTACACACTACTCATTTCTTCAACAAAAACACAAACAACTAAATACCAATACATTAAAGCAATGTCGATTTATATAATTATCAATGGCATACTTATTTCAATACTTCAATGAATAATAACTATAAATAATATAAATCATGAAAAAAGTAATTTTAGCTACTGTAATTTTAGCAGGAACCGTTTCTAATTATGCTACTAATATTAACAAATTACCTATACATAAAATTGTTCACGTTAATCAGAGTCAAAATTTCATTGAAATCTCCCTTGATAAATTACCAGAAGCCGTAATAAGTGCTTTGCAAAAAGAATATCCTCAAGCATCAATAAGTAAAGCTTTTATTAATAAAAAAGAACAATACAAACTTGAACTTATTATAAAAAAAGAGCTAAAAGTTGTATATGCTGATAAAAATGGAAAATGGTTAAATGAAGAAGAAATAAATAAGTAAAAAGTAATAAAATAGTTTTCCCTTCAATTTTATCCCCAAAAGAGCGTTTTGATTAAAAACGCTCTTTTGTCTTATAAAAAACGTAAACTCATTACTTCATGAAAAAAATCCTATTAGTGGAAGATGATATAACCTTTTCAGAAATGCTAAAACATTTTCTTGAACGCCATCAATATAATGTAGATATAGGCTACACCATAAAAAGCGCCTCAAATTTACTTAATAAAAGCACCTATAGTTTAGTATTTACAGACTTGCGATTACCAGACGGTAATGGAATAGACTTTCTAAAACAAATAAAAAAAACAAATAATACCCCTGTGGTTTTAATGACAGGTTATGCTGAAGTAACAACAGCTGTTAAAGCCATGAAACAAGGTGCTTTTGATTATATTTCTAAACCTTTTAACCCTGATGAGGTTATAGAAGTAATAAAAAATGCTTTAGATGAAAAAAAGAATCCCCAAATTGCAAAGAATTCTAAAAGTAAAGACCTTAAAAACAGATTTAGTTTTGTAAAAGGTATAAGCGATGTATCTAAATCTTTATACGAATATATTGATTTAGTAGCACCTACTAATATGTCAGTACTTATTACAGGAGAAAGTGGCACAGGCAAAGAAGTTATAGCTCAAACTATTCATTCACAAAGTACAAGAAAAAATCACCCTTTTATAGCGGTAGATTGCGGTGCTATACCTAAAGAAATTGCCTCAAGTGAATTTTTCGGACATAAAAAAGGAGCTTTTACTGGAGCCTCAAATAATAAAATAGGGTATTTTGAAAATGCCAACGGTGGCACACTTTTTTTGGATGAAATTGGAAATTTAAATTATGAAAATCAAATACAGCTTTTACGTGCTTTACAAGAACGAAAAATAAAACCTATAGGTAGCAGTGAAGAAGTTATAGTAGACATTCGTTTAATCACTGCTACCAATGAAAATTTATTAACAGCTGTTGAAAAAGGTAAATTCCGAGAAGATTTATTCCATAGACTAAATGAATTTTCAATAAAAACACCTAGCTTAAGAGAAAGAACTGATGATTTAATCTTATATGCAGACTTTTTCCTAAATAAAGCCAATCAACAACTCAATAAATCTATCATTGGTTTTTCAAAAGAAGTCCTTGCTTTATTTCAATCTTACCACTGGCCTGGTAATTTAAGAGAATTATCAAATGTCATTAAAAGAGCAGCTTTACTATCACAAACTAAAATTATAGAAAAAAAAACATTACCTGAAGAACTAGAAAGAACAGTTAATCAAAATGCTACTTCGCATAAGTTTTCAACTAAAGAAAATGAAAAAACACTTATTATAAAAGCCTTACAAGAAGTAGGACACAACAAAACTAAAGCTGCTAAACTATTAAGTATTACAAGAAAAACATTATATAACAAAATAAAAGAATACAATCTTAACTAAGATAACTTTCTAACTCAAAAATAAAAATGTCTAATTCTTTTTTAAAATCTAAAAAAAGAGAGTCATTTACCTTTTTAGCTATTTCAAACTTCTCCATAAACAACACAATTTTAATTACATTTAGTTGCCTAAACATAGGTAACATTTTATGATTTATAGCTTTAAAATTAGATAAGTCATTATTATTCTTTGCCTTTTCTAACTTTAAAAAATTATTTTTCGAATCTTTTAAAAACAAAGTCAATGTATTTTTCACAGCTAATTCATCATAGTTTAAAAACGTTTCTAAAGAAGAAATATCAAAACCTTTTGCTTTATACCCATTTAATTTTTCTCCTTTCATTTTTATTATTTCATAAAAAAAATGCTGAATAATTTGCTCCAATTCATCAGGATGAAATGGTTTAAACAACACTTCAGAAAATCCATTTTTAATATACTCACTCTTTACTAAACTAGCTCTTCCCGTCATTGCTATAACTGGCTGTCCATTATAAAAGTCTTCTTTTTTTAAAACTTCCATAAAATGTACTCCGTTCATTCTTGGAAGTTGTATATCTGTTAAAACAAAATCGTATAAAATACCACTAATACTTTCTAAAGCAGCTTGTGCATTACTAAAAAGAAAAACTTCTATTCCTAAGCTATTTAAAAGTTGTTTTAAAAGCTTTCCCATAACTATATCATCTTCTACTACAATAGCCCTTAAATTATAAGCAACACTTTCAACATTCGATCTTCTCTTTTCTTTCAAAGATCTATTAGATAAATTTACTGGAATACTTAAAATAAAACTACTCCCTTTTCCTAAACTACTTTTTAAAGTTAAAGCCCCACCTAACAACCTTGCTAATATGTTAGAAATAGTTAGTCCTAAACCAAACCCTTTTTCTCCATCTATATTAGTTCCTACTTGTGTAAATGCTTTAAAAACTCTTTTTTGCTCACTTTCACTAATACCAACACCTGTATCAATTACCTCTATTTTTAATTTTTTTCCTTCTTTAGTATTCACTAAATTACTTTTTAATGTAACTGTCCCCTTTTCTGTAAACTTACAAGCATTTGTAACCAAATTATAAAGGATTTGTTTTAGCCTAAATGGATCACTTATAATATTAGTATTAATAGTTTTATCATGTATAAATACTATAGTAATAGGCTTATTACTTATTAAATCTTTTGCTTTAACTACAACTTCATTTAAAAGTTTTTCTAAATCAAAAGGTACAGATTCAATGCTTATTTCTCCATTTTCTAATTTAGAAAGCTCTAATAAATCTCCTACTAGTCTCCTCATATATACAGAAGCATTTTGTATATGTGTTATATAATTTTTCTCTTTAGTATTTACAGTAGCATTTTGTAATAATTCACTATATCCAATAACAGTACTCAAAGGCGTTCTTAAATCATGACCTACCATAGAAATTAGTTGTTCTCTACTTTTTAAAAGCGATGATGTCTTCTCATTTGCATTTTCTAATTCAACACGAAAGTGCTGACTCTTCCAAAAATCGTTGAGTATTATAAATGAAAAGAAAACAACAATTATAAAGCTAAACCCACTTCCTAAAAAAATAATATTCTTACTCCTATTCAATATTCTTCTACGTTGTAAGTGCATTCTATTAGTATAAGTAACAACATTATTTTCTAAAACACTTATTATCTCCCTCAACTTTTTAGAAATTGTTAGATCATTTTCTATTAATTCTCTTTCCTTTAATAGCAAAGATCTCTTTTTATTAGTATTATCTATTTTAGCTTTTTGAAGTATATTTTTTGAAACGGATACCAATGAATCTATTTGCTTTTCATCTTTACTCCTTGTTGACTTCTCAACGTCATTAAATTTATTAACTAAACGAAAGTACTCTTCTAATTCATTTCTTGTTTTGTAATCTAAAAACTGTGAATTTTCAACAAGATTTTTTATCGAAATTTTATCAAAAAGTGAGTTAATTGAACTTAACTTATTAATTGCTTCGTTAATAGATTTTTCAGATGCATTCCAACGTGTCAATTTTTTTAAACTCTTTATATTTTTTCTCTTATTTATTAGCACTAATCTTATAGTATCCAAAATATTTTTTTGCAAGCTATCTTTTATAGAGAGACTTAAAGAATCAATATTCAACAATATTTTCTTATTCTCTACAACATATTCATTAAACTTTCTTCTCGAATTTAATTGAATAGCGGCTCTCCCTAAATTCTCATTTTCATAAATACTAGCTATTAAACTTCCTGTATGTATTATTCTTTCATCATCTAAAACTCTTTCTTCATGAACCTTAACAAATCTTTTAACTTCAGCAAATATTAATAAGCCAGAAATAATAGCTAAAACTCCTAAAATTGTATACCCAAATAAAACTTTGAATGCTATTTTATTCTTTGAAACCTTCATAAAAATTAAGTATTTACAAGTTCTTTTAGTCAAAAAACGTTTTTATAACAACTAAATTTTGAAGTGCCCTAACAAATAAATTGAATTGTTTTTTAAAATGATAAATAAGCTAAAAAAGAATTTATATCCTGCATTTTTAATTCGTACTAACAAACATCATCACTCTTCTATCAATAAAAAGGCAAAATACATCTAGTACCAAATGATACAAAAACAGTAAGTTCAATTACAATTAAGTTAACTATGAATACAAAAATGTATAACACATTTACAAAAACAGTAAATATCACTACAATTAAGTTAAAAAAGTATACAAAAAAGTGAAATTTATTTACAATAATAGAAAACACTATTACAATTATGTAAAGATTCTACACAAAAATGATAACAAAGTAAGCAAACATAGTAATAGTAGCCACCTAAATAATAAAACATGCTATAATTTCTAGCGATTAAAGCCATTATAGAAGCTTTTAAAAAGACATAAACTTAGTCTTATAAGGTATGAATAATTAGACAGTATATTCTCCTTTAAAAACTACTAAACAAAAATACATATTGCATTTATGAATTTAAATTTGATGAATAATTAAAAGAATAAATAAAGTAAGCTTTATTAATTTATAGAAACTTTAGTGTATAAAAAAAGCTCTTAGTTTTTCAACTAAGAGCTTTTAAAAAAGAAAGGCAACGACCTACTCTCCCACCATTGGCAGTACCATCGGCGCTAATGGGCTTAACTTCTCTGTTCGGAATGGTAAGAGGTGAGCCCCATTGCAATAATCACCTTAAATCGTTTCAGTTTATTTCAACTGTATAAGTTAACATATGGTAAAATGATTGATTCGTTTTATAGAATTAGATATTGTTTAGTAAAGAGTTTGCTTCCCCTCACAAGGAGGGGAAGTACGTACATAAGCCTATGGGTTATTAGTACTACTCGGCTACATACATTACTGCACTTACACCTATAGCCTATCAACGTGGTGATCTTCCACGACCCTTTAAAGAAATCTCATCTTGTGGTGGGTTTCGCGCTTATATGCTTTCAGCGCTTATCCCTTCCCGACGTAGCTACTCTGCAGTGCCCCTGGCGAGACAACAGATACACTAGAGGTCAGTCCAACTCGGTCCTCTCGTACTAAAGTCAGATCCACTCAAATTTCT
>NZ_OZ038525.1:2910000-2977500 GCF_964036645.1 Tenacibaculum sp. 190524A02b
TTTACGGATCAATATGTATGTGCCACTCCCCGTAACTTATCGCAGCTTATCACGTCCTTCTTCGCCTCTGAAAGCCTAGGCATCCGCCATACGCCCTTATTTAGCTTATTGTACTTTTTGCTATAGCATATTAAATACTATAACGAGCTCTTTATAATTCTTTATATTTTTATAAAAATATTTCGTTAGATACTATCTAACGCTCTATCTTGATTCTTTACGATATCATTTTACCAATATGTCAATGAACTTGTTTAATGTATCAATGTCTTAATTCATCAATGTTTCAATTCTATAATTGTTACACTTACTAATTTGATTAATTGTTACATTTATCTGTGGAGAATATCGGAGTCGAACCGATGACCTCTTGCGTGCAAGGCAAGCGCTCTAGCCAGCTGAGCTAATCCCCCATTGTTTCTAGTTATGAGGTTTTAGTGTTGAGTTATGAGTTTATCAAAATGCTCAACATAACCCGCTTCTAGAATTTCCTTTTGAAACTAAGCTCTTTTTTATTTTTACTATAGTAGTCTTGGGCAGGCTCGAACTGCCGACCTCTACATTATCAGTGTAGCGCTCTAACCAGCTGAGCTACAAGACTGTTTTTTCAGTAATGAGCTATTAGTTCTGAGTATTGAGTTTTCCCCCTCAATACTAACACCTAAATACTCTATACTAATCTTAGATCTTAGTCTCTTGTTTTAAAATTAACAGCTAAAGAGTAAAATATACCTTCTTTGTAACTTCACATCTTTTCTCTAGAAAGGAGGTGTTCCAGCCGCACCTTCCGGTACGGCTACCTTGTTACGACTTAGCCCTAGTTACCAGTTTTACCCTAGGCAGCTCCTTGCGGTAACCGACTTCAGGCACCCCCAGCTTCCATGGCTTGACGGGCGGTGTGTACAAGGCGGGAACGTATTCACCGGATCATGGCTGATATCCGATTACTAGCGATTCCAGCTTCACGGAGTCGAGTTGCAGACTCCGATCCGAACTGTGATATGGTTTATAGATTCGCTCCATTTCGCAATGTGGCTGCTCATTGTCCATACCATTGTAGCACGTGTGTAGCCCAGGACGTAAGGGCCGTGATGATTTGACGTCATCCCCACCTTCCTCACGGTTTGCACCGGCAGTCTCGCTAGAGTCCTCAGCTTTACCTGCTAGCAACTAACGATAGGGGTTGCGCTCGTTATAGGACTTAACCTGACACCTCACGGCACGAGCTGACGACAACCATGCAGCACCTTGTAAAGTGTCCGAAGAAAAAGCTATCTCTAGCCCTGTCACTCTACATTTAAGCCCTGGTAAGGTTCCTCGCGTATCATCGAATTAAACCACATGCTCCACCGCTTGTGCGGGCCCCCGTCAATTCCTTTGAGTTTCAATCTTGCGATCGTACTCCCCAGGTGGGACACTTATCACTTTCGCTTAGTCACTGAAATAAATCCCAACAACTAGTGTCCATCGTTTACGGCGTGGACTACCAGGGTATCTAATCCTGTTCGCTCCCCACGCTTTCGTCCATGAGCGTCAGTATATACGTAGTAGACTGCCTTCGCAATCGGTATTCTGTGTAATATCTATGCATTTCACCGCTACACTACACATTCTATCTACTTCCGTATAACTCAAGTCAACCAGTATCAAAGGCAGTTCTACAGTTAAGCTGTAGGATTTCACCTCTGACTTAATTGACCGCCTGCGGACCCTTTAAACCCAATGATTCCGGATAACGCTTGCACCCTCCGTATTACCGCGGCTGCTGGCACGGAGTTAGCCGGTGCTTATTCTTATGGTACCGTCAAGATTCTACACGTAGAACGGTTTCTTCCCATATAAAAGCAGTTTACAACCCATAGGGCAGTCTTCCTGCACGCGGCATGGCTGGTTCAGAGTTGCCTCCATTGACCAATATTCCTCACTGCTGCCTCCCGTAGGAGTCTGGTCCGTGTCTCAGTACCAGTGTGGGGGATAATCCTCTCAGACCCCCTACCTATCGTTGCCATGGTAAGCCGTTACCTTACCATCTAGCTAATAGGACGCATAGTCATCTTGTACCGATAAATCTTTAATTAATCAATCATGCAACTAATCAACATTATGGAGTATTAATCTTCATTTCTAAAGGCTATCCTCCTGTACAAGGCAGATTCTATACGCGTTACGCACCCGTTCGCCGGTCGTCAGCAAGTAGCAAGCTACCTCTGTTACCCCTCGACTTGCATGTGTTAAGCCTGCCGCTAGCGTTCATCCTGAGCCAGGATCAAACTCTTCATTGTATAATCTTTAATATTATCCAATGTAAAAGTTTCAAAAGAATTTTTTAGAATTATTTAATCGCTTAAATAATCTGTGGTAATTCTACTCTTAAATTACGCTGTCAATTTCAATATTTTCAATGAACTTTGTTAATCTTAATATTTGACATCTTTCAATCAAAACTTCAATTAACTCCTTGTAGAAACACTAGAATCGAACTAGTTGATTTTTTTTTTAAAATCTTTCCAAAATTTCTTAGATCGTGTCGCCTCCAAAAGCGGATGCAAAACTAATAACTTTTTTTAACTCCAACAAAACTTTTTTGAAGTTTTTTTTATTCGCTATAAAACACAATATTTTAATGAACCTCCCTTTAAATTCGGACTGCAAAGATACTGAGTTTAATTTCAATTAAACAAATAAAATTTAAACTATTTTTTTAATCTTTTCTTAACTCTTTACACTACCTAATCTTCAATGAACTTACTAACTTTGCAAACTACGTTTCTCCGTTAGCGGCTGCAAATATACAACCCTTTTTGATCCCCACAAGCCTTTTATCAATCTTTTTTATTTAAAACCCAAACACCAAAACTCAAAAAACTATTAAACAGTAGTTTAAACACTAAAGTTTTTTTTTAAAAAAACACCTACCTCCCTACCTCTTCTTTATTGTAAAAAAGAAAGTTGCTCCTTCTCCTAATTTACTATCAATCCAGACACCACCTCCATTTCTCTCTATAATCTTCTTAACCAAAGCCAACCCTATACCTATTGATTCTATATGGGTCTTTATATCTAATTTTTGAAATAACTGAAATATCTTATCATGATACTTCTCTTCAATACCAGGACCATTATCTTTTATATAAAATAAGTATTCCTTCCCTTCTTCCTCACATCCTATCATTATAACTGTTTTTTCTTTATCGTTGTGTTTTATAGCATTCTGAATTAAGTTTTGAAAAACTTGTAAAAGTTGAGATTCATTAAACAATAAAACTGGAAGTTTAGACTTTAAATTAATTTCACATTTATTATTTGAATTAACTTTAGCTATTTTTCTAACAAGAGCATCAACATCTACACTTTTCATTTCTTTTTCTTTCTCCATTTGCAAGGAATAATTCAAAATCCCATTTATCAATAAATCCATTTGCTCTACTTGTAACTTCATCTTAGTAAGGTTTTCATAAAAATCTTCCTTATCTATGTTTACACCTTTATCTATTTGTACTTCACTCAACCAATCTGCTAAAGTATAAATGTTTCTAAGTGGTCTTTTCAAATCATGTGAAACCACATAAGCAAACTCTTCCAAATCTTTGTTCCGTTCGTATAGTTCTTTGGCTCTTATTTCTAGATCTTCCGTTCTTTTATTAATTCTATCTTCTAATGTTAAATTTACTTCTAATAAATTTTTACGATACCTTATTGATCCGTTTAAAATAATAAAGGAAAAGACAAATATTGTGCTAGTTGAAACCAGAATTGCTCCTTCAATAACTAAATCTAGATTTGAAGTTAAAACCCAATACCCTATATGAATCATTTGACAGGCGCTAAAAAGCACCACTAACAAACGATTATTCATCATTAGTATTGCTCCAAACATAACAATAAAAGTACCTAACAAATAATCCAAAGAAAATTTATTAAGTGCTGTTGTATAAATAAGATAATGTTGAAACAAAAACAGAGAAAAAAAAACAATTACTCCATAATAATTATCAATAAACTTTCTTTTTGTTAAAGGGAGCAAACCAACAACCATAAAGAAAAAAGTAAACACCTCTCTTAAAAAAGGAATTTCAACTGCATTTGAATTAAATTCAAAAATAAGAATTGAATAAAGATATAGTCCAGGTGACATTAAACTTAAAACCAAACTACTACTATTTATCTCAAAAGCCTCTAACCTACCTATCTTCTTTAAAAAACTCAAAATCATCTATTAGTAACAACTTATTTTATCTGTTTATTTTTTAAATATAAGTATTTCATTTCAAAATAATAACATCTGAAAATCTTCATGATTAATTAAAATTCTATGTTTACTTATTGTTACAATTCAAAAAACATAGTTTAATATTCTTTATCCCTTATAAGTATATGTAAAATACATAACATATATTATTGTGCAAAAAATGGTTTTACAATATATTTGCTTCTTTAAATTTCCAATTGTAGGGAAATTAAGTATAACTATATATATTTATAATGATTAAAATTACATTACCTGACGGAAGCGTTAAAGAGTTTGAAAAGAATAGCACATCTATTGATGTTGCAAAAAGTATTAGTGAAGGATTAGCTAGAAATGTTATTTCTGCTAGTTTTAATGGAAATACTGTGGAAACCACAACTCCTTTAACCACCGATGGCTCTTTAACTCTATATACATTTAAAGACAACGAAGGTAAAAAAGCTTTTTGGCACTCTTCTGCTCATGTTCTTGCTCAATCGATATTAACATTTTACCCTAATGCTAAATTAACTATTGGACCAGCTATTGAAAACGGTTTTTATTATGATATTGATTTAGGTGATGATGCTATTTCTGAAAAAGATTTCCCTGCTATTGAAAAAAAGTTTTTAGAGCTTGCTAGAGAAAAGGCAGAATTTAAGTTACGTGAAATATCTAAAGCCGATGCTTTAACTTATTATAAAGAAAGAAATAATCAATATAAGATTGAGCTAATTGAAGGTTTAGAAGATGGCAATATTACTTTTTGTGACCATAGTGATTTTACTGACTTATGTAGAGGTGGACATATACCTAATACTGGTTTGATTAAGGCTGTGAAAATCATGAATGTTGCTGGAGCTTACTGGCGTGGTGATGAAAAAAACAATCAATTAACTCGTGTTTATGGTATATCTTTCCCTAAACAAAAAGAATTAAAAGAATATTTAACATTACTCGAAGAAGCAAAAAGAAGAGACCATAGAAAACTTGGAAAAGAGCTGGAGTTATTTACTTTTTCTCAAAAAGTTGGGCAAGGTCTTCCTTTATGGTTACCTAAAGGAGCCGCTTTGAGAAGTAGACTAGAAGACTTTTTAAAGAAAGCACAAAAAAAAGCTGGTTATGAAATGGTAATGACACCTCATATTGGCCAGAAAGACTTATATGTGACCTCTGGGCATTATGCCAAGTACGGAGAAGATAGTTTCCAACCAATAACCACTCCTAAAGATGACGAAGAGTTTTTATTAAAACCTATGAACTGTCCTCATCATTGTGAAATTTTTTCTCATAAGCCTTATTCATATAAAGATTTACCTATTCGTTTTGCTGAATTTGGAACTGTTTATAGGTATGAACAAAGTGGTGAACTTCATGGACTAACAAGAGTTAGAGGGTTTACTCAAGATGATGCTCATATTTTTTGTACGCCTGAGCAACTAGATTCAGAGTTTAAAAATGTCATTGACTTGGTTCTTTATGTGTTCAGGTCATTAGGTTTTGAAAACTTTACTGCTCAAGTATCAATAAGAGATATGGAGAACCTAGATAAATATATAGGTAAAAAAGAAACTTGGGAACTAGCAGAGCAAGCCATTATAAACGCTGCAAAGGATAAAAACTTGGATTTTGTTATTGAAGAAGGAGAAGCTGCTTTTTATGGTCCAAAGTTAGACTTTATGGTAAAAGATGCCTTAGGTAGAAGTTGGCAGTTAGGTACTATTCAGGTAGATTACAATCTTCCTGAGCGATTTGAGCTAACCTACAAAGGTTCAGACAACCAACTACATAGACCCGTAATGATTCATAGAGCTCCTTTTGGCTCTATGGAAAGATTCATTGCTATTTTACTTGAACACACTGGAGGGAATTTCCCTCTATGGTTAACTCCTGAGCAAGTTATTATACTGCCAATCAGTGAGAAATATCAAAATTATTCGGAAAAAGTTTTACATTTGTTAGAAAATTCCGAAATTCGCGCCCTCATAGATAGCCGAAATGAAAAAACTGGTAGAAAGATTCGTGATGCTGAAGTAAACAAAATACCTTTTATGGTTATTGTAGGTGAAAAAGAGCAAGAAGATGGTACAGTTTCTGTTAGAAAACATGGAGAAGGTGACTTAGGTACTTATACAATTGAAGAATTTGTATCTTTAATTGCTAAAGAGATAAATAAGACCTTAGTTCCCTTTGGATAAAATATATAGATAGTAATTTTAAATTTATAAGTCATAGCAATTAGAAGAAAAGGTGGGCGTAGACCTGCTAGAATTATTAAAGAAGATCAACATAGAATTAATGAAAAAATTAAATATGTTGATGAAGTTCGTCTTGTAGGCGATAACGTAGAAGTAGGTGTATATCCGTTAATTAAAGCTAAGCAGATTGCACAAGAACAAGGATTGGATTTAGTTGAAATTTCACCTAAAGCTGTTCCTCCTGTTTGTAAAGTTATCGATTACAAAAAGTTCCTATATGAACAAAAAAAACGCGAAAAAGCTTTAAAATCTAAAGCAACAAAGGTAATTGTTAAAGAGATTCGTTTTGGACCACAGACTGATGAACATGATTATGAGTTTAAAAAGAAGCACGCTATAAAATTTCTACAAGACGGAGCAAAACTTAAAGCTTTTGTATTTTTTAAAGGACGTTCAATTATATTTAAAGAACAAGGGCAAATTTTACTCTTAAAGCTAGCTCAAGAACTTGAAGAATACGGTAAAGTAGAACAAATGCCTAAATTGGAAGGTAAACGTATGATTATGTTTATTGCTCCAAAGAAAACGAAATAAAGAAAGTTATAAGCAAGATAAAACGTAAAACAAAAGATGCCTAAAATTAAAACAAAATCTAGTGCCAAGAAACGTTTCAAGTTAACTGGTTCTGGAAAAATCAAAAGAAAGCATGCGTTTAAGAGTCATATCTTAACAAAGAAGTCTAAGAAACGTAAGCTTGCATTAACACATGCTACATTAGTTCATAAGTCTGATGAAGCAAACATTAAGCAACAATTAGTTTTAAAATAATTGTTAGCTAGGTAGTAAATTAATTATTAACCATGGAGTTGGGCTCATTAAAGAATTATTAGTTATAAATTTAAAATTATAAATTTTTATAATTGCTAATTTCTAATTTAATAATCGCCTACTACAAAAACAAATTTGAATTATGCCAAGATCAGTAAATTCAGTAGCTTCAAGAAATAGAAGAAAAAAAATCTTGAAGCAAGCAAAAGGTTACTTCGGACGTAGAAAAAACGTTTATACAGTAGCAAAAAATGCGGTTGAAAAGGCTATGCAATATGCATACCGTGACCGTAAAAACAATAAGAGAAACTTCCGTTCATTATGGATCCAACGTATTAACGCTGGAGCTCGTCAATACGGAATGTCTTACTCTCAGTTTATGGGGAAAGTTAAAGCTAATGAGATTGAGTTAAACCGTAAGGTTTTAGCAGATTTAGCTATGAACAACCCAGAAGCTTTTAAGGCCATTGTAGATAAAGTAAAATAAGTTTAATAAACTTGCTTATACTAAAAACCCAAACTTTACGTTTGGGTTTTTTTAAACCGATGTATAAAAACTGTACTAAAAAATTTCACATGAAACTTATAAAAGCTCTTATTCTTATTATTTTTTCTAACGTAGTTTTAGCTCAGAGTTCAAAAACTATAAATTCTAATAACTCTATTGAAGGGCAGTTTAAAAGTCTATATAAAGAATCTGGAAGTTATCAAGTTTATAAAGTCATCAAAAAAACAGCGTATGCTTCTTTACAAAAAAACACTGTTGATAGTATAAAAAAATTAAAATCAACAATAAAAAGTAAACAAGACTTAATAAATAACCAAACCAGTACTCTTAAATCCTTAAATAAAGAAATTCAATCATTAAATAATAACTTAAGTGAATCCTCAAAAAAGGAAGATCAAATTTCTTTTATAGGAATTGATTTAACAAAGTCCAATTATAACTTAATTGTATGGTCAATAATTCTCACATTACTAGGCTTCTTAATCTATTTTATTTATAGATTTAAAAACAGTAATAAAACAACTAAAGAAGCACGTAAATCATTTGATGAAATAGAACTTGAATTTGAGCAGCATAGAAAAAAGTCAATAGAAAAAGAACAACAATTAAGAAGAAAACTACAAGACGAAATCAATAAACAGCGTGGCGTGTAAGCCATACTATAAATAAAAAATGTAGGTAAATCCCTACATTTTTTATTTATAATATAGTTTATATCTCTATAACTTTTACCTGATTTCGTTGTAAAGCTATTTTCCCTTCTCTCTCTAATGACTTCAACAACCTTGAAATTACTACTCTTGAAGTATGTAAATCATTTGCTATTTGCTGATGTGTTACATTTATTACCTCATTATGATTTACAATAGCTTTGTCTTTTAAATATTTAAACAACCTTTTATCCATATTCAAAAAAGCTAAGCTATCAACTGCCTCAATAAACTCCTCTAATCTTTCATGATAATTTTGGAGTATAAATTCTTGCCAACTTTTATATTTGCTTAACCATTCAGACATTTTCTCTTTAGGCAACATAACCATTTTTACATCTGTTTCTGAAACTGCTCGTATCTTACTTTTCGTTTCTCCCATACAACAAGACAATGTCATAGCACAGGTATCTCCTTCCTCTAAATAATACAAAACAAGTTCGTCTCCATTTTTATCTTCTCTAAGAATTTTAATAGCTCCACTTAATAATAATGGAATAGAAATAATATAGCTCTGAGTATCGATAATAATCGTATTTTCTTCAAACTCTTTATAAACTGCTATTTCACATATCTCGTTTATTAAATTCTCTTCAAATAAATAACCGTAACTATTTTTTAATGCTTCTTTCAAGGTAAATATTTTTTGGGATAGTACAATTTGAAAAGATAAACAATTTTACTCAATAAAAATAGCAGTAAAAGAATCCCATGAACCTTTTACTGCTATTTTAAAACCTAATTTATTATACTTTTAATTTACTAAACTTTTTAAGTTTTCAATTGTTTCTGTTGGATTTTCACTTTTAAACACAAAACTACCAGCGACTAATACATCCGCACCAACCTCAACTAATTTATTTGCATTTTTATCTGTCACACCTCCATCTATTTCAATTAACGTGGTAGCCTCACTAAACTCTATTAAATTTTTTAATTGTTGTACTTTTTTGTAGGTATTTTCTATAAAAGATTGTCCTCCAAACCCAGGATTTACACTCATAATACAAACCAAATCTAAATCTTTAATAACATCTTCTAAAACTGCAATTGGAGTATGAGGGTTTAAAGCTACACCAGCTTTCATTCCTGCAGCTTTTATCGCTTGTATTGTTCTATGTAAATGTGTACATGCCTCATAATGCACAGTTAAAATATCAGCCCCTAAATCCGCAAAAGTTTGTATATATCTATCAGGATCTACAATCATTAAATGAACATCAATCGTTTTCTTAGCATGTTTAGTTATCGATTTCAATACCGGCATTCCAAAAGAAATATTAGGCACAAAAACACCATCCATAATATCAATATGAAACCAATCGGCTTTGCTATTATTTACCATTTCTACATCACGCTGTAGATTCCCAAAATCTGCTGCTAAAACTGAAGGAGCAATACGTTTTTCCATCTTTGTATATCGTTGTGTTGTTATAAGCTGCAAATATAGTTAAAACAACAAAGTGTACTCTTTTATAAAAAAGAAAACTCTCTAAATTAGAGAGTTTTCCATTCATTAATCAAAAAACGAATAGTTATGATAACTATTTGTTATTGTATATATGTTTAAAATGACTATCCTAAATAAGTCATTAATATTTTACTACGAGAAGTGTGCTTTAATCTTCTAATTGCTTTTTCTTTTATTTGACGAACACGTTCACGAGTTAAGTCAAAAGTTTCTCCAATTTCCTCTAAAGTCATTGGTTGATGTTCACCTAAACCAAAGTATAACTTAACTACATCCGCTTCTCGTGGAGTTAATGTTTCTAAAGCTCTATTGATTTCTATACGTAAAGATTCGTGTAATAATGTTTTATCTGGATTAGGAGATTCGCCAGAATTTAATACATCATATAAATTAGAATCTTCTCCTTCAATTAATGGTGCATCCATAGATACGTGACGCCCAGAATTTTTCATTGATTCTTTAACATCATTAACTGTCATATCTAATTTCTTCGCAATTTCTTCAGCACTTGGAGGGCGCTCATTCTCTTGCTCTAAGAAAGCATACATTTTATTAATCTTGTTGATTGACCCAATTTTATTTAAAGGTAATCTAACAATACGAGATTGTTCTGCTAATGCTTGTAAAATAGATTGACGAATCCACCATACAGCATAAGAAATAAACTTAAATCCACGAGTTTCGTCAAAACGCTTTGCAGCTTTTATTAAACCTAAATTACCCTCATTAATTAAATCAGGAAGTGTTAATCCTTGATTTTGATATTGCTTGGCCACAGAAACCACAAAACGCAAGTTCGCTTTGGTTAGTTTCTCTAAAGCTCTTTGATCTCCAGCTTTAATACGCTGTGCTAATTCTACTTCTTCATCAGCGGTAATTAAATCTACTTTTCCTATTTCTTGTAAATATTTATCTAATGAGGCAGTTTCCCTATTGGTAACCTGCTTAGTAATTTTAAGTTGTCTCATGTAATAAAAAGGTTATTTTTTTTTGTTATCACTCACTCTACACTTACTTATACGTAGCATTAACTAAAAATGTTACAAAAAATTTTATTTTTTTTCAAATCAATTTTGCAGTTGTTAAAGATTTGTTAATTTTGATTTTAATAAAATTGTAGAGTGACCTATTTGAAAAAAGCGTGTCTTAAAGTAAAACAGGTATAAACTAACAATAACCAAACTTAACCTTTGAAAAGTATTGATGTTACAAAATTAAGTGACGAAGAGCTGGTTAAAAAGATAGTAGAGAAGAATGATACTCATTTATTTGCTATTTTATATGACCGTTATGCAAGCGTTGTTTATAATAAATGTTATGGTTTCTCTAAAAACAAAGAGGAAGCACAGGATTTAACACACGATGTTTTTATTCGTTTGTTTGTAAAATTACGTACTTTTAAGGGCCGATCTAAATTTTCTACTTGGCTATATTCTTTTACTTATAATTTTTGCGTGAACTACGTGCAACGTAACAGTGCAAAAAAGAAAGAAAAAGTTACTATTGTAACTGATCAAATAAAAGAAGAAGATAGCGGATTAGAAGAGATTGATGATGCTACATTATTCGAGTTGAAGTCAGATAAACTGGCAAAAGCACTTGAAATGATTCCGGCTCCAGAGAAAATGATTCTATTAATGAAATATCAAGATGATATGAGTATTAAAGAAATTTCAGGAGCGTTAGAAATTGGAGAAAGCGCTGTTAAAATGCGTTTAAAACGAGCGAAAGCTAAGGTTGTTAAAACCTATAACGAATTGTAATTATTATGGATAATCCATTTAAGAAAATATTACATGATGAAGAGCTACCAGAAGTACTTAAAGAAAAAGTACTTAATGACGTAGCTATGATTAAGCTTTCTATTGATGTAGCTGATTTGTTTGTGGTAAAGTATCCTAACGCTATTAGTGACTTGTTAAGTGGCGGAGGTGCACCTAGTAAAGATGATAAAAAAACTAAATAACTGCCTGTAAAAACTATACTATTATGAACTTTTTAAGTAATGATATATTAAAACCTTTTCAAAGAGTATTTGATGATATTAAAGATTCCCTACCTAAAGTAGTAGGCTTTGTTAGTTTTATAATATTCACATGGATTTTTATAAAAATTGTTCTATATATTATAAGAAAAGCTTTGGCTAAAACTAAAGTTGATGAATGGTCTACAAAATTAAGTAAAACAAAAATTTTTGGAGATACTACTATCAATATAGTACTCACTAATGTTATTTTAGCTGTTTTAAAATGGTTTCTGATTTTCATTTTTGTTATGGTTGGTGCAGAACTTTTTGGGTTAGAAGGTGTTTCTAATGGAATAAAAAGCTTTTTCGCCTATTTACCCAAACTCCTTACTGCTATAGCTATTTTTGTAGCTGGAGCCTATTTAGGCACCGTTGTGAAAAAAGCCATCCACTCTATGTTTAAATCTCTAGATATATCTGGAGGAAATTTGGTTGGTAATATTGCCTTTTATTTAATTGTTGTTTTCTTATCAATAACAGCACTTGATCAAGCTGGAGTTGATACTTCTGTTATTAAAAGTAATCTAACATTATTAATAGGTTCTATTTTATTGGCTTTCACTATCGCATTTGGTTTAGGTGCTAAAGACGCAGTAACAAGACTATTATTTGGTTATTACTCTAGAAAGAATATAGGGATTGGAGAAAGAGTAGTTATAAATGATATTGAAGGTATTGTTGTGGCTATTGATAATATTTGCGTAACTATTAATACCTCAGACGGTAAGGTCATTTTACCTATTAAAGATGTGGTTAACAGTAAAATAGTTTTCAAAAAATAATTGCATGTATCGAAAATATACATATATTTGTCTTACAATTAACCACTAAAAACAATAACAAATGATAGATTTCGGGGGACTTCTATCAGGATAGTAGAGAGAAATCTTTACACCTTTAAAGATCGCCAAATTGGCGATCTTTATTTTTTTTTATAATATATGTGACCCCGTAAAAATAAATGTGTCTAAATATAACGAGATAGATTTCGGGGGACTTCTATCAACACATAGAAGAAAATTATTTCTTTTAAAAAAGGCTTCCTGTTTAGGAAGCCTTTGTTGTTTTGTAATATTTAAAATGTTTTTATTCAAATGACAAATGTAAAAACACACCTCTTGTACCTAAATAATCTATAGGATCAGTCCATTGACTAGGAGTTGTATTATCATATTTAGCTTCGTTATTTATCGCAAACACACCACGAATAGAAGGTGAAAACTTAAAATAGCTTAAATACAAATCTACTCCTATACCTATTTCATACATAAAGTTACTAGTAGTTGTTCTAAACTTTCCTGCAAAATTATCATCACTACTTTTTTCATTACTAGAAAAGTTATAATCAAAAGAAACTCCTCCTAAAACGTAAGGTCTAACATTATTAAGCCTATTAGTACTCAATTTTAGTATTACTGGCAAATGTAAAAATGTAGCGCCAATCTCTCTTGTTTTTTTACTTTCACTAGCTCCTTGAATATGATTAAAATTCAATGTTTTAGTATTAGACATTAATCCAGGTTCAAAACGAAGGTTTAAGTTATTATGTAATCTAAAATCTGCAATTAGTCCTACATTAAACCCTACAGAAGAAACCACTTCTATTTCTGGTTCATTTATAAAACTAGGTTTATAAGAAACTTTATACCCGTTATTATTTAGCCCTAAATAAAAACCATAATGGAAAAGAGGCTTATCAAAACTAGGAAGGTTTAATACTTTTTCCCTTTGTGCGTAAGAAATAGACACAAAGGTTAACAAAACAAATACTAAAATTTTTCTAAACATATTATTTCAAAGCTGTATAAATTGATGCTACTCCAAAGGTTACTGGTAAATCCTTTGCATTTTTAAACCCATTTTTTTCTAAAATATTGTTGAATGCCTTTCCAAAAGGAAAAGAATTTGCACTTTCTGACAAATAGGAGTAGGCTACTTTATCTTTAGAAAACAATTTCCCTATTACTGGTAATATAAAATTGGTATAGAATTTATACCCTTGTTTAAAAGGGAATTTAGTTGGGTTGGATGTTTCCAATACAACAAACTTACCTCCAGGTTTTAAAACTCTACAAATTTCTTGTAAACCTTTATCTAAATTTTCAAAGTTCCTTACTCCAAAAGAGACCGTAATGGCATCAAACGTATTATCTTCAAACGGAATATTCTCACTATCTCCTACTACCATATCAATGGTTTTAGACAAGTTAGCTTTTGAAATTTTTTGCTTCCCTACTTCTAACATTCCTTCAGAAATATCTAAACCAACAATACGGTCTGGATTAAGCTGAGACATCATTAAAGCTAAATCTCCTGTTCCTGTAGCTATATCTAATATTTGTTTAGGCTTATTTTCTCCAACTAACTTTACTACTTTTTTCCTCCAACTAACATCAATACCTAAAGAAATTACTCGGTTTAACCCATCATAATCTTGTGATATATTGTTAAACATTTGAGCTACTTGCTCTTTTTTCCCTAGTGTAGAGTCTTTATATGGTTTTATTTGTTCTGACATAAAAAGGTTTAAACTTTATAGTAAATTATCCGTTAATTGCTACTACTTCATTTACCTGATTAGGTAACATTTCTTTCAACATTGTTTCAATTCCATTTTTTAGTGTTACGGTAGAAGAAGGACATCCACTACAAGCTCCTTGTAAAACAACACTTACTCTTTTGCTTTCTTCATCATATGATTTAAAAGCTATATTCCCTCCATCTGATGCCACAGCTGGCTTAATGTATTCATCTAAAATATCAACTATTTTTGATTCTACATCTGATAAGTTTTCCTTTGGAATTTCTACGTTTTGTGCTGTTTCCTTTTCTGGTAAAGCTGAAATAATTGTTTTACCCTGTTGTATGTATTCTCTTATAAAGGTTCTTACTTCTTGATACACTTCATTCCATTCTATCATATCATATTTCGTAATAGAAACATAATTCTCAGAAATAAACAACTCTTTAACAAATGGAAAGCTAAACAGCGCTTGTGCTAAAGGAGATGATTTACTAGCTTCTTCTATGTTTTTAAATTCAACATCGGTTTGAGTCAAACCTTTGTTAGTTCCAAACTTCATTACTGATGGATTAGGTGTTACTTCTGCATACACCTCAATAGCTTCTTTCTTTGTAGCTTCTTCTTCTTTAACAACAGTATTTCCTTCTTTCAAATATGTTTCTATTTGTTCTTTAACTTCCTCAGCTACATCATTCCATTGTACAATATCAAATCTTTGAACGGCAATAAAGTTAGCAGTTATAAATACTTTTTTTACGAATGGAAGATAAAAAAGCTTCTGTGCTAGTGGAGAATTTTTAGCCTCATCTATATTAGCAAACTCATAACTACCTCCATTAATTAAAATAGTATTACTTATAAACTTAATAATAGTTTCATTATTAGTTTCTTGTATATTTATTTTTATTGAATCCATGACTTCTTAAATGAATGGCAAAATTACATTAAAAAACTGACATATATATACAGAAACAGCCTCGCAAATTGCAAGGCTGTCATCTATTATTTTATTTAAGTTATTATTTACAAATTGATAGTTAATGTTCCAGATATTCTAGAAGTATCATTTGTTAAATTAATATCACCTGTTTGATACAATGTATTGTACTCTATATTTTCTGACTTTCTATATGATAAATCTACTTTTATATTTCCAAAATTATACCCTAAACCTGCAGAAAAACCTTTAATATTATCTTTATTAGTATTCCCTCCTAAAGCTGCAATTAAATTAGGATTCTTTTCATAATGATATCCTCCTCTTAAACTCATTCTATCAAATCGCCATTCTGCTCCTACATTTAAAGCGTGTGTACTCCTGTAATCTGATGCAAACCTCTGATTAGCCTCAATAAAACTATCACTATTCTCCCTATACTTAATATTTTGATAATCCTTATAGGTATAATCTACACTAATCAATCCTTTTTTACCAAAAATATAAGCTCCACTAGCAGTTATTCTACTATTAGTTTTAAATCGGTATACATAAAGCTCATCAATTAAATCTGTTCCGCCATTAATCCCTAAATTCCTTACCTCAGATAGCACCAATTGATTTTTGTAATCCTCAGAAATTTCTTGATACCATGTAGGAGTTTCATACGCCAACCCTAATCGTAAATTTTGATCCAACTTATATATAAAACCTAATCCTATTGAAAACCCACTACCTTGAATATAAGAATCTATTGTATTTCTTGCGTTTAAAACGTTTCCATTTGCATCATCATTTTCTTCTCTTAACACTCCAATTCTATTAAAGTTTAAATCATGAAAATTTAAAGACGCCCCTACAAAGAGTTTATTTTGGTGTACCGCAGAAAAACCAATATTGAATACACTTGAATTCCCTAACCTTTCTTCTGAAAAACGTTGTCCAATTGCTCCTTCAAACTGTCTTTTGGGAGTATTGGTGTCATTAAAATGCTCTGTATTGTATAAAAACTCACTATTTCCATTTACCGAATAGAATGAATTATAATCCTTTTTTATTCTATAATTAAATGAAAATGCAAAACGATTCCATTCTGAATTTTGATAAGCGGTGTCAAAAGCTAAAATACCTCCAGCTTGTGTCATATTGAAATAATCATTCTGTGTAGCTGATGAATTTCCATAATATAAAGCAGTAATATCAGTATTTCTATTACCTATAGTTATTGAAGCACTACTTTTTTTAGATACAGCTGCTCCTGCAGGATTTATACCTAAAGAAGAGACATCTCCTCCTAAAGCACCAAATGCACCTGACATTGCTTCATATCTTGCTGTTCCATAATTATCATCTTGTGAAAACAAAATACCTAAATCATTATAATTAAGTGATTGAGAATAGGTACTAAAAGAGCTAGCAATTGCTATTGCCAATGTAAAAAATCGTTTCATATTTCTCTTTGTTATAGTTTTTTGTAGTTTTTTTTTATCTATCGTCTACTTCTTCTAGAACTTGAACTTCTACTTGAAGAACCTCTTGAGTAACTTCTAGTTGATGAGCTTCTACTTGGCGTATAGCTTCTAGAAGATCTACTTGATCTTGAAGGTGTATAACTTCTATTTGATCTGGTTGACCTAGATGGCGTATAACTTCTTGATGAATTACTCCTAGACCTTGATGAATTATAATTACGTCTTGTTGACCTTGTAGACTTAGTTGTTCTTGAAGGCTTATACCCTCCTGTTGAATATCTATTTGTTCTAGTTGACCTTGAATTCCTTACAGATCTTGTTGGTCTGGTACTTCTTGTTCCATACCTTCTAGTAGATCTAACACTTCTATTATTTCTAGATGTTCTAGCTGTAGTTCCTCTTCTACTTCTGTATACGTTAGATGAACGTCTTGAAGCTACAGTATTTCTTCTTGAGGTATAAACACCTCTTCTATTACTGTAATTCCTTCTTGATGCAATTGCTCTTCTATATGGATTCGCACCTCTTCTATAATAACGATTGTTATAAAATCTATTGTAACGGAAACCTCTTCTATAAAAAGGCGGGCAATACGGATCATAACCCCATCCCCAACCTATATTAAAGTTGTTATAGTAATGTCCATAACTATATGGATGCCAATATGGGTCATAGCCCCATCTATAAAAACGGTTTCTCCACCATGGATTATATCCAACTCCATAAAATGAGTCCCAATACCAGTCATTATAAAACCCCCATCTTGGAGCTGTATTAACATTTATAACAACATCACTATTATTACTATATCCCCAAGGTTCATTTGAATTATATGTTATTCTAGTTCTTGGTCTTTCTTCATCAATAATTTCTTCTTCAGGATCAAACTCTGTGTTCTCAGACTTATAACTTTCAATATCTGTAAAAATATCTGTCCCATTCAGTGTTCCTAATCGTTCAACTTCCTTTGTAAAAGGGTTTTCATCCTCTACAACCTCAACTTCCTCTTGAACTTCTGGCTCAGTATATACCTCCTGAGGTTGACTCACCACTTCATCATCATAGATGCCATCATCACCAGCTGTGACTGTCTGCATTGTTCCGCAAGAAACAAAAGTTGCTGTGCTAAAAAACAACAGCGTTAAAATTAACGAAAGCCTGGTTTTGATGTAATGTGGTTTCATGTCTTTAATTTTTTAAGGTTAGAACACTCATTTTATTTAGTTGTGTTTGCAAAAAACTTTTTTTTGTTGGGCTTATTACCTTTTTAATGTAGTTTTGCAGATACAATTTTACGCATAAAAAATAACAATATTTATGCCAAACTTTTGATTATGAGCAAACATTTAACAAAAAGAGCAGAAGACTATTCGAAATGGTATAACGAATTGATTGTAAAGGCCGATTTAGCTGAGACTTCAGCAGTACGTGGTTGTATGGTTATAAAACCCTATGGATTTGCCATATGGGAAAAAATGCAAGCTGAATTAGACAGAATGTTTAAAGAAACAGGTCATCAAAACGCATATTTTCCTCTTTTTGTCCCTAAAAGTTTGTTTGAAGCTGAGGAGAAAAATGCTGAAGGTTTTGCTAAAGAATGTGCAGTTGTAACACATTACCGATTACAATCTGACCCAGATAAAGAAGGCAAGCTTAGAGTAGACCCAGAAGCCAAATTAGAAGAAGAATTAGTTGTAAGACCAACTTCAGAAGCTATCATATGGAATACATATAGAGGCTGGATACAATCACATAGAGACTTACCCTTATTAATAAATCAATGGGCTAATGTTGTCCGCTGGGAAATGAGAACTCGTTTATTTTTGAGAACTGCTGAATTTTTATGGCAAGAAGGTCATACTGCACATGCTACAAAAGAAGAAGCGGTAAGTGAAGCTAAGCAAATGCAAGAAGTATATGCAACTTTTGCTGAAAACTTTATGGCTATGCCAGTTGTTAGAGGAGCTAAATCGGAAAGTGAACGATTTGCTGGAGCTGATGACACCTATACTATTGAAGCTTTAATGCAAGACGGTAAAGCATTACAAGCTGGAACTTCTCACTTTTTAGGTCAAAATTTTGCGAAAGCCTTTGATGTCAAATACACATCTAAAGAAGGCAAACAAGAACATGTTTGGGCTACTTCTTGGGGAGTTTCAACACGATTAATAGGAGGCTTAATAATGACACACTCAGATGATGCTGGTTTGGTATTACCTCCAAAATTAGCACCAATACAAGTAGTAATTGTCCCTATTTATAAGGGAGAAGATCAACTGAATGCTATTTCTGAAAAGGTTGATGCAATAATTAAAGATCTAAGAAAAAAAGGTGTTTCTGTAAAGTTTGATACCAGAGATACTATGCGTCCAGGAGCTAAGTTTGCAGAATATGAGTTAAAAGGTGTACCTGTAAGAATAGCAGTAGGTAATAGAGATTTA
Organism: Tenacibaculum sp. 190524A02b; assembly: GCF_964036645.1. Lineage (NCBI taxonomy): Bacteria > Pseudomonadati > Bacteroidota > Flavobacteriia > Flavobacteriales > Flavobacteriaceae > Tenacibaculum > Tenacibaculum vairaonense. The sequence goes on from NZ_OZ038525.1 coordinate 2,929,344, forward strand.
GAAAATGGGACTGTTGAAATTGCAAGAAGAGATACCTTTGAAAAGGAAACCGTTAATCAAGACAATATTGTTTCTTATGTTGTTAATCTTTTAGAAGAAATACAAAACGGTCTTTATAAAAAAGCTTTAGATTATAGAGCTTCACATACTACTGAAGTAAATTCTTTTGAAGAGTTCAAAGATGTAATTAAGAACAAAGGAGGTTTTGTTTCTGCGCATTGGGATGGTACTATTGAAACTGAAGATAAAATTAAAGATTTAACAAAAGCAACTATTAGATGCATTCCAAATGATGCCAAGGAAGAAGTAGGAACTTGTATTTTAACAGGAAAACCATCTACAAAAAGAGTACTATTTGCAAAAGCTTATTAAAAAAATTAAAAAAGTTTTGGCACAATTAAAAATAGTTTATATATTTGCACCCGCAATCACAAATATAGATTGTTTTGGTCCGTTCGTCTAGGGGTTAGGACGCCAGGTTTTCATCCTGGTAACACGGGTTCGATTCCCGTACGGACTACAAGTTCACAGCTTCGAAACATCGAAGCTTTTTTTATCAAAAGGTAAAAAATAAAATAAAATTATTGCAAGTATCAAAAAGTATTGTATATTTGCACCCGCAATCAAGAAGATTGTTTTGGTCCGTTCGTCTAGGGGTTAGGACGCCAGGTTTTCATCCTGGTAACACGGGTTCGATTCCCGTACGGACTACAAAGTTTTTTAGAAACATTTAAGATTTTAGTACAATGGCAAATCATAAGTCAGCATTAAAAAGAATAAGAAGTAACGAAACGAAGCGCTTAAGAAATAAGTACCAGCATAAAACTACACGTAATGCTGTTAGAAAATTAAGAGCTACTACAGATAAGAAGGAAGCAGAAGGAATGTTTTCGTCAGTTGTTTCTATGCTAGATAAGTTAGCAAAAAACAACATTATTCATAAAAATAAAGCGGCAAACTTAAAGTCTAAGTTGGCTAAGCATGTTGCAGCTTTATAAAAGTTTTAAGGTTAGTTAATAATTAAGCGTCTTTACTTTAAAAGTAAAGACGTTTTTTATTGATATATAAATTCACCTACACTTTGGATCATTCCTAAAAGTTGTGGTTATACAAAAAATTGTGTTAGTCTATAGAGGAAAATTCTACGTTTCTTACACCTCTAAATTGTGCTCTAAAGGCTTTTATTTTTGCATTAAAAGATTCCGCTGATACGTTTGTACTTCTATTGTCAAAATATTTGAATATTGATTTATAATTTAGAGCTATTGAGGGATCATTGGATCATTCTCAATTGTTGTGGTTATGCAAAAATTTGAGTTAATCTGTAGAGAAAGAACTCTATATTTCTCACACCTCTAAATTGTGCCCTGAAAGCTTTGATTTTAGCATTAAAAGATTCTGCCGCTGCATTTGTACTTCTATTATCAAAATAATTGAGTATTGATTGATAATTTAGAGCTATTGAGTTTGCTACAATATTAAAAGCTTTAAATCCTGAATCTTCCACTTCTTTAAACCAATGCGCTAGTTTGGTATACGCTATTTTTTTAGTTATTGTTTTGTTATTGAAAAGATTTCGGAGTTTTTGACAAATTCCATATGCTTTTTTAATATCTGGATACTGTTCAAATAATATTTCTGCTCTTTATTACTTCTTTTCTATTCTAACTGTAAATAACTACTCCTCCCTAAGAGCTGTTTTAATACACCTCAGTTTCTGAAAATTTCTGGTACATATAGCTTTTTATATACTTAATTTTTACAATAACTCCTGGAGTATGTCTAATATGAATATCTTCAAAAACTTCTAAGATTAATTTCTAGACATAAATATATCTACAACATGTATTAGTATTACTCTTTGATAGCACCTTTTAACAATCAACTAATATACATTCTTACACCTTTCTATTACTACAAATAATTTGTTCTTTATCTTTTATCCCCTTGTAGCCTTAACCTCAGATTACCTAAATCTATCTTTATGTTAAATTTTAATGCTTATTATACTTATTTGTTTTATTATAAATACCAATAACAAAATAAACGTTAAAAAAGTATCATTTATTGATATTTTAATATATTTACGCTGGACAATAAAATTAAACCCTTCTAAATTTTATGAAACATATTATTAAATTAATGGCGTTAGCCATATTACTTGTTCTTCATAGTTGCAACCAAAACGAAACACAAAACCCTACATTAGATCAAAATGCTCCTGAAGCAGGTATCTCACCCAATGATTTAAACAGCTTGATTGAAAATCATTCATGCGCAACAATTTCTCAATTTGGCCCGGATTCATATTGGACTAACACCTTAGTTAATGCTAGTGAAACAAACTTTTTAATTCAACAGAACAACAAAGCTTCTAACTTGTTTGGCTTAAATAATGTACCTCTATATTTTGCTGGTGGATCAGGTACATTCAATGCTTTATCATTTGGACCTCCTAATAACTATATTGTATGGGGAGAAGAAATGATTAGAGCAGCTTTAAGATATGGTCGAGCGGCGGTTGCATATATTGCAGCTCATGAAGTGGCACACCAAGTACAGTTTAGACAAGGTTACCCTTCTGTAAGAGGAGCTTCTAATATTGAACTAGAAGCTGATGGGTTTGCTGGATACTACCTTAGAAAAGGCTATTCTTCTAATTGGCAAAATGTATCAGCCGCATATAATTTTTCTCAATCAATAGCAGGAGCTTCAGGATCATCACATGGATCAGCTGCTCAAAGAAGATCAGCTGTAAGGCTAGGCTGGCTCTTAAGTGAATGGAACTTATCAAATAGAGATTTTGATTATTATTTTTTCTATTATTATGAAAGCTACGTTCTTCCAGGAAATGGAAAAACAGCCCAGATAAAAAAGCCTAAGGGTATTAATCAAGATATCCATAGCTTTATTTTAACTAAAGTTGAGGAATTAAGTAAAATTAATTCAGGAAAAATATCAGAAAAAGAATTTATAAACTTAAATTAAAATCATATTATAACTTAACCTTATTGTCCTTTTACAAAGAAAATTGCCTAGATAAATCTGGGCAATTTTTTATAAATTTCTATTTCACTTCCCTTAAAAATATACTTTTTATAAAAAAACGATAAACTGAAATTTAAAATTACCAATCGTATTTTTTATGAGCATCTAATCTTATAAATATAAAGATTAACAACGTAAATCCCCATAACGAAGAACCTCCATAACTAAAAAACGGTAATGGTATACCTATAGTTGGCAACAATCCTATAACCATTCCTATATTTACTAACATATGGAAAAATATAACAGAAGCTATTCCGTATCCATATATGCGTGCAAATTTATTAGTTTGTCTTTCTGATAAATAAATTATTCTATAGAGTAATAAGGTAAACATAATAATCACAAATGATGTACCTACAAATCCCCACTCTTCTCCCACAACGCTAAAAATATAATCAGTGTCTTGTTCTGGAACAAAGTTTCCCTGAGTCATATCTCCTTGAAGAAATCCCTTTCCTAAGAAACCACCAGAACTTATAGTTAACTCCGATTGATAAGTATTATAACCTTTATTTTTCAAATCAGTAGTTTTCCCTAACAAAATGTCAAATCTATCCTTTTGGTGTGGCTCTAAAACATTATTATAAACAAACCCAATTCCAACAACAAATACAATTGTAAAAACATAAGTAATTATAATTCTTAATAAGTTAAAACGTAAAAAACGTCTATTTCTATACCACGCATATAAACAATATACGGTAATTAACAACAGACATATACTTAACACCCATTTTATACCAAAAGAAATAGTTAATAAAAATAACACTATAGATATGACCCCTAATACAAAATAAGCCAATGTTAATCCTTCTCTGTTTAAAACAAAGAAAAAAGAAAAATAAATTAAAACTGACCCCATGTCTGGCTGTAGTGCTATTAAAAAAGCTGGGCTAAATATTATAACAAATGCTTTTACTTGATTTTTAATTAGTTTAAGATTATACTGCCTATCACTCATTAATTTAGCCAAAGCCAATGCTGTAAATGCTTTTGCAAATTCAGAAGGTTGTAATCCTATTCCTCCAAAACTATACCATGATGTTGCTCCATTAATCTTTTTCCCTAAAACTAATACCCCAGCTAATAAAATGAGAGAAAACAAATACATTAAACTTGAAAACTTCTCATAAAATTTAGCATTAAAAAACAGTACAAAAATCATAATAGGTACACTTAACCCTATCCATATAAGTTGCTTACCATACCTAGCAGAAAAATCAAAAGCAATATCTTCAGCCCCAGTAGATGAAGCTGCATAAATATTTATCCACCCAAAACTTACTAATACTACATATAGTAAAATTAAAACCCAATCAATATCAGCAAATATGTTATTTCGTTCCTGACGCAATTGTATCTTTTTTAATTAATAATTTATTATAAACACCTTGCAAGCTTAAATTTAACATGCGTTCTTCAATATAATCACGTTCTACTCTTCCATTCAGATATTTTTCAATCATTAAACTAGTTATAGGTGCAGCAATTGTTGATCCATAACCTCCATTTTCAATATAAACTGCCATCGCTATTTTAGGATTGTCTTTAGGTGCAAAAGCAATCAATATTGAATGGTCTGGTAACTGTACTTTTGTTCCATCTATTCTTATAAAGTTTTCGGCGGTCCCTGTTTTACCACAAATATCAATTCCTTTTACTTGGCTACCTCTGGCAGTTCCCTTTGTAAAAACTTCATGCATAGCATCAATAGCTATAGGAAAATGTTTAGGATTTATAGTTGTGTTTCTTCTAGTTGTATATGTAGAATCCATAATGGGTTTCCCTTCTATTTTCTTAACAATATGCGGAGTATAAAAGTATCCTTTATTTGCTATTGCTGCTGTCATATTAGCTAATTGAATTGGAGTAGTTTCAACCTCTCCTTGACCTATAGCATTTGAAATAGTTGTGGTAGCTCCCCATCTATATTTATACCAAGCGTTATAATATTTTGCATTAGGAATTCTTCCTTTTTGTCCTGTAGGCAAATCATATCCTAAGTAATTTCCTAAGCCAAAACTTTTAGCATGTTTACTCCAAATGTCCATTCCTATTTGAGAGTTTTCAGCTTTTCCTATTATTTTTCTATAAACTGTAGAGAAATAACTATTACATGATTTTGATATTGCTGTTTTTAAACGGATAGGATATCCAACTATTCCACAGTGGCACCCCATAAATTCATTTTTTCTTTTACCATAACGATAACCATGATAACAACGCACCGAAAAATTATCATCAATAACCCCTTCTTCTAAACCAATAAGTCCATTAATGATTTTAAAAGGTGATCCAGGAGCATACATAGCTTGTAAACCTCTATCAAAAGTTGGCATATTAATAGTATCATTAAAAAGTTTTACCGAATTAGGAGACCTTTTTCTCCCTACCAATAAATTAGGGTCATAAGATGGTGCTGTAACTAATGCTAATATTTCTCCTGTTTTTGGTTCAATGGCTACAATACCTCCTCTTTTACCTTTCATCAATTGTTCACCATACAGCTGTAAATCACTATCTATTGTTAAGGTTAAGTCTTTACCAGGTAGGGCTAATGTGTCGTACTTCCCTTCTTTATACGACCCTGTAATTCTATTAAGATTATTTCTTTTTTGATATTTTTTTCCTTTGACTCCTCTTAAAACTTTTTCATATTGCTTCTCAATACCAAGTTTTCCTATTAATTCTCCTTGTTCATAATAATCACTTGTTTTAGCAATATGCTCATTCACTTCACTAATAAAACCAAGTACATTTGCAGCTGATTTTAATGGATAATTACGAATAATACGTTTTTGAATATAAAAGCCTTTAAACTTCTGCAACTTTTCTTGTAAAAAGGCAAAATCTTCTTTAGCCAATTGTTTTAAAAATACCGATGGAAGCCATCTAGCATATTTTTCAGCTTTATTATACCTCTTTATGAAGTTTTCTTTTGTTATTTTTAATAGACTACAAAATTGTAAGGTATCTAATGGTTTTACTTCCTTAGGAATCACCATTACATCATACGATAATTGATTCGCCACCAAAAGCTTACCATTTCTATCATATACATATCCTCTCTCTGGATAATCATATTCTACTTTAACTGTAGAACTTAAAACTGGGCTACTCTTTTTTCCTCTTAGCACTTGTAACTGAAACAATCTAAACATATAAATTACACCAACTAGTGCAATTAAAAAGAGCAATAAAAAGCTACGTTTCATGATAGTTTTTTTCTAAAAATAAAACTTCCTAAAAAATATAAGATTAATGTAAAAATACTGGATAGTAATGTATTTATTATCACATTAGAAAAATTATACAAACTAAAATTTATAAAACTATATAATACAAAATGATGCACTAAAGTTAAAATTGCTACATAATTAAAAACTTTATCAAAAGTCTCAAGCCTTAAATTAAAAAGTAAGTATTCCGATTCTATTTTTTTAAAAATTGTTTTCACTAAAAATAAACGTATATATGCTATAAATAGTGTTGCAAAAGCATGAATCCCTCCTGAGTTACTAAAAAGATCAACACACAATCCTAAGAAAAAACTAACTGTTAAAATAGGAATTCTTTTCTGATTCAATGGATATATAAATATAAACGCTATGTATAAATACGGGTTTATATGTCCAAATAAAAGTACTTTATTTAACACTAAAACTTGTAGAAGCACAAAAAAAATAAATAAAAAAACAAGATATAAAGTTCTATTCATTTTGATTATTTAAAGCTTTTATTTCACTTTTATGAAAGTTTTTTATAATGTAAATACTACCAATACTACTCATATCATTAAACAACTGGATATCAATTGTATTTTTTGCTGTAATTTTTTGAGGAATATTCTTAACTACACCTACAGGAATCCCTTCAGGAAAAATTGCAGATTTCCCATCCGTAATAATTGTGTCTCCTACTTGAAACCTTGCCTGCCTTGGAATATCTGTTAACTGTACCACATTATAATCTTTTCCATTCCATTCTAGACTTCCATAATGAGGATTGTTCTTAAATCTAGCATTTACTTTACTATCCTTATTTAAGATAGATTGTACCCTTGCATAATTCTCACTAACTTCCTCAGTAATCCCTATAATCCCTTTACTATTTACAACGGCCATTTCAGGAGATATATTATGCTTTTTTCCCCTATTAATAGTTAAAAAATTATAAGTTAAATGGTAGTTATTATCAATTACCTTACCATCTATGTAAAAATATTTTTGGTGATATTTTAATGAGTCAACCTCAACAAAATCAGAAACTGTATCATTTTTTACACGCAATTCCTCTAGTTGATTCTTCAACTTTTTATTTTCTTCTAACAATAAGTTGTTTTCCTTTTTCAGACTTGTATATTCTCGTATACTATTAACTTTTTTAAACAACCCTCCAGATATTGCATTAGCAGAGCTAATGAACTTACTTTTATGAAAAGAGTGGTTATTTATAATTAATGCAACAGCTATAATTTCTAAAAGTAAAAAATAAAGTAAGTACTTATACTTCTGTAAGAAATAAATAAGCTGTTGCATAAATTATCATCTGATTTTATTTTATTAATACTGATTTAAATTTCTCTAGGTTTTTCAAAGCAATACCGGTACCTCTTACAACTGCCCTTAACGGATCTTCTGCTACGTAAACAGGTAAATCTGTTTTTCTAGACAAACGTTTATCCAAACCTCTTAACATTGACCCTCCTCCTGCTAAATAAATACCTGTATTATATATATCTGCGGCTAATTCTGGTGGAGTTTTTGATAACGTTTCCATAACAGCATCTTCAATTCTTAAAATTGATTTATCTAATGCTTTTGCTATTTCTCTGTAAGAAACTTGTACTTGTTTGGGCTTTCCACTTAATAAATCTCTACCTTGTACCATCATATCTTCTGGTGGAGTATCTAAATCTTCAGTAGCTGAACCTATTTGAATTTTTATTTTCTCTGCGGTAGTTTCACCAACATACAAGTTATGTTGTGTACGCATATAATACATGATATCACTTGTAAATAAATCACCTGCTACTTTTACAGATTGGTCGCAAACAATGCCCGCTAACGCTATTACTGCAATTTCAGTAGTACCTCCACCTATATCAATAATCATATTTCCTTTAGGCTCCATAATATCAATTCCAACACCAATTGCAGCCGCCATTGGTTCGTATATTAGATAAATCTCCTTAGCATTCATATGACGTCCAGAATCAATTACTGCACGCTTTTCCACTTCAGTAATCCCAGAAGGAATGCAAATTACCATTCGTAATGATGGTGGAAAAAGCTTCTTTTTAATCGCTGGAATTTTCTTAACAAACTCCTTAATCATTTCTTCAGAAGCCTGAAAATCTGCAATCACTCCATCTTTCAATGGGCGAATGGTTTTTATATTTTCATGGGTTTTTCCCTGCATTCTATTAGCTTCATGACCTGTAGCTATAATTTTTCCTGTTAGTCTATTTCTCGCAACAATAGATGGACAGTCTATAACTACCTTTCCGTTATGGATAATTAATGTGTTTGCAGTTCCTAAATCAACTGCAATATCTTCCGTCATGAAATCGAAAAACCCCATATAGTTTCGCTATTTTATCTAAAAAAATGATGTATTCTTACAAATCTATGAAAAATCTGCATTGGTTTTACATCAAACCTTCTTAATGTTTAAAATGTCTTGTTCCTGTAAATACCATTGCAACTTTATTATCATTGCAATAATCAATACTTAACTGATCTTTTATAGAACCTCCTGGTTGAATTACACTTTTAACTCCTGCTTTATCAGCTATTTCAACACAGTCTGGAAATGGAAAAAATGCATCACTTGCCATTACTGCTCCATTTAAATCAAAGTTAAAACTTTTTGCTTTTTCAATAGCTTGCCTAAGTGCATCAACTCTACTGGTTTGCCCAGTTCCGCTTGCGCATAGTTGTTTATTTTTAGCTAGTACTATAGTGTTTGATTTGGTATGTTTACATATTTTTGACGCAAACAATAAGTCATCTAACTCTTTTTCTGATGGTTTATTGTTAGTAGCATATGTTAAATCTTCTAAACTATCTGTTTTACTATCTTTATCTTGAACTAGTACTCCATTCAGAGCAGTTCTAACAGTTTGCGCAGGTAATTCAGTCTCTTTTTGAACTAAAAGCACTCTGTTTTTCTTTCCTTTTAAAACACTTAAAGCATCATCATCAAAAGCAGGCGCAATTACTACTTCACAAAAAAGCTTATGTATTTCTTCTGCTGTTTCTTTATTTATTGTTGTATTGGCTATTAAAATACCTCCAAATGCAGATACTGGATCTCCTGCTAACGCATCTAGATACGCCTCTTTTATAGTAGCTCTTTGTGCAAACCCACAAGCATTATTGTGCTTAAGAATGGCAAATGTAGGTTCTTCACCTTTAAACTCATTCATTAAATTTACTGCTGCATCTACATCTAAAAGATTATTATAACTTAATTCTTTACCATGAAGCTTATCAAACATTTGATCTAAATTTCCAAAGAAAAAACCTTTTTGATGCGGATTCTCTCCATACCTTAATGTTTTTGATGTTAACTCACTAGCTTTATAAGCAACCTCATCTTCATTAAAGTAATTAAAGATAGCTGTATCATAATGTGATGAAATATTGAATGCTTTAGCTGCAAACTTTTTTCTTTCTTGCAAAGAAGTTTCTCCTTTGTTTTCTGTAATCAAACCTAAGAACTCTTCATATTGTTCCATTGATGATAAAATTACAGTGTCTTTAAAATTTTTAGCTGCTGCTCTTATTAAAGAAATCCCTCCTATATCAATCTTCTCAATAATATCTTGTTCAGATGCTCCTGAGGCTACTGTTTTTTCAAACGGATACAAATCAACAATAACCAAATCCAATTGTGGAATCTCATATTGTTCCATTTCTGCAACGTCACCATCATGGTCTTGTCTATTTAAAATTCCTCCAAATACTTTAGGGTGTAATGTTTTTACTCTTCCTCCTAAAATAGATGGATAAGAAGTAACGTCTTCTACAGGCACTACCTCAACTCCTAAGTCTTTAATAAACTTCTCTGTTCCTCCAGTTGAGTAAATAGTAACACCTAACTCATTCAATTTATTCACTATTGGTTCTAAACCATCTTTATGAAATACTGAAATTAATGCAGATTTAATTGTTTTTGTATTGTTCATTTTGTTGTGTTGTGTTAAACATGCAAAATTATTAAAACCTAAAGGTTTTACAATAAAAGCTTTTAACTTTTTTACACAAAAAAAACGCTATAAAAAGTATGATTTTTTATAGCGCTTATTAAACGTTTAAAATAAAATTTATAAATTTCTATTCTGCGTTTTCTAGAAAATTCCTAAACCAATTAGTAAATTTTTCTATTAAAGTTTCTCGAGTTTGTGCTTGGGCATTATTGCCTAAAGCTGCGTAAGTGGGGAAATCTTTGCGACTCATAATTCAAGGGGTTAAAAATTGTTAATAAAGTTGTTAATAAAAACTTTCAACAAATAAAACAAAAAAATATCTAATTATCAAATATTTACCTATATTTTATAGAATTTTAGCAACTTTTTCACATATAAACTCCAATAACTCTTCATCTTTTGCTGTAAAAGGGTTAACCACATGAGAATCAATATCAATTTGCCCTATATTCTCTCCATTAACAAAAATAGGAATTACAACCTCAGATTTCACTTTCCAACCACATGAAATATAGTTGTCTTGTTCTGAAACATCTTGCACTACAAAGTTTTCATTACTAACAGCTACCTGTCCACAAATTCCTTTTCCAAAAGGTATAATTGTGTGTTCAGTTGGCTCTCCATTAAACTCAGCTAGTTTTAATTCATTCTTATCTCCATTTTTAAAGTAAAAACCAACCCAATCATAATACTCAACCTCAGCTGCTAACAAATCACAAATAGCTTGCAATGTTTCTCCTTTAGATTTATTTTCTTCAAAAACGGCTATCGCTTTACTTTTTATACTCTCGAAATTTTTCATTTTTTCCTTTAGGTTTACTACTCAATAAGCCTACAAAAATAACTTTAAGAAAACTTTTTTAAAAATATTTTGAGTTTTTTGTAATTTTGTATTCACAATGAAAGGTTTACTAAAGAAAATATCAGCCGTATTTATTGCATGTTTATTATTGCTTTCTACTACTTCATTTTCAGTAGAAAAGCACTTTTGCGGTGATTATTTAGTAGATGTCTCATTTTTTGGCGATGCAGGTTCTTGTGCTGAAACAACTAAAGATTCTTGTGACAGTCAAACAGCTGTAAGAAAGAAAAAATGTTGTAAAGATGAAATTCAACATATAAAAGGACAAGATCAACTAAAAAAAACATCATTAGAGGATATAAGTTTTACCAATCAAACTTTTTTAATTTCTTATTACCTCTCTTCTAAACTGTTATTCTTAAACTTAGAAAAACAGTTTGTACCTCACAAAAATTATATTCCACCACTCATTACTACAGACATTCAAGTTGTAAATGAAGTTTTCATCATATGATGTCACAATTATTTCTCAATAAATAATTGTATAACTTAATTTATAATACTTTAAATGAAAATATATTTTTATAGCATATGTATGTTATATGCTATATCCTCATTCTCTCAAGATGTATTTAAGGGGATGATTATGGATAAAAACAATGCTAAAGATAATCTTGGCGTGTATGGAGCTTCCGTACATTGGTTAAATACTGATATTGGAACTACCACCAATGAAAAAGGGTGGTTTTCTATACCGTATAAAAAAGAGTACTCTAAGTTAGTGGTAAGTTTTATTGGTTATAAAACCGATACCTTAACTATTAATAATACAAAAGTGATTCATCACTTTTTAACTGAAGATAATCAGTTAGATGAAGTTGCTATTGATGCAAAAAAAGAAGCTACGCAACGTTCTTTTTTACAAGCACAAAACCTTGTTACTATTAACAGTGAAGAGTTATTAAAAGCCGCTTGCTGTAATCTATCTGAGAGTTTTGAAACCAATCCTTCTATCGATGTTAATTTTTCAGATGCTTTAACGGGCACTAAACAAATTCAAATGCTGGGTTTAACCAGTCCATACCTGTTAATTACTCAGGAAAATATTCCTTCTATAAGAGGTGCTTCTCAAGCTTTTGGACTTACGTTTACTCCAGGTACTTGGGTAGAGAGTATACAAATAACCAAAGGATCAGGAAGTGTAATTAATGGTTACGAAAGTATTTCTGGACAAATTAATACTGAACTTGTAAAACCTTTTAATGATAAAAAGTTATTTATAAATGCCTATGGTTCTGTTGGTGGAAGATTGGAATTGAATACTCATTTTAATCAAAAGATTAATAAAAAATGGCAAACGGGTATTTATGTACATGGTGATTATAGAGGGCTAAAATTTGATAGAAATAAGGATGGTTTTTTAGACAACCCCTTAGCCAATCAAATTAATATCATGAATCGTTGGCAATACACCGATGTTGAAAAAGGATGGGTGAGTTTTATTAATGTAAGATACTTAAATGATGAAAAACAACTAGGACAATTAGCCTTTAATTCTAAAACCGATAAAGGTTCAACATCTATTTGGGGAAGTCAAATTAACACGAACAGGTTTGAAGTAGCAGGTAAAGTTGGTTATGTTTTTCCTGATTTACCTTTTCAAAGTTTTGGGCTTCAAACTGCTTATAGTAATCATAAACAAGAATCTTATTTTGGTTTAAGAGACTATAACATTCAACATCAAAGTTTTTATGGTAGTTTTAATTTTAACTCTATTATTGGTGATACTCGACATAAATTTAAAACAGGGCTTAATTTTATGTATGATGATTATGATGAGTTAGTATTAACCACATCTTATAAAAGAAATGAAATAGCAACAGGTGCTTTCTTTGAGTATGCCTATGATAATGCAGATGATTTAAGTTTAACAGCTGGTATACGAATTGATCATCATAATTTATTAGGTACTTTTTTAACACCTAGGCTTCATACCAGATATACTCCTTGGGAAAAAGGTGTTTTTAGAGCCTCTGTAGGACAAGGAAGAAGAAGTGCTAATATTTTTGCTGAAAATCAGCAATTGTTTGCTTCTTCAAGACAAATCAATATTGGTAATACTGGCGGTAAAATTTACGGTTTAAATCCTGAAAAGGCATGGAATTATGGTGTCTCATTTTTACAAGGCTATAAGCTTTTTGGTAGAAAGGGGGATGTAACTATTGATTTCTATCAAACTAATTTCACCAACCAAATAGTTGTTGATTGGGAAAATGCTAGGGAAATAAGTTTTTACAATTTATCTGGTAAAAGTATTGCGAATAGCTTTCAAGTGGAGGTAAATCAAAATATAATTCCTTATTTCAATGTGCGTTTAGCTTATAAAGTTTATGATGTAACCACAGATTATATTTCTGGAAACTTATCAAAACCTTTACAAGCTAGAAATCGATTTTTTGCCAATGTTTCTTATGAAACTAAAAAGAAAGAAAACGGTGCTAAATGGAAGTTTGACGCTACTTATAACTGGTTAGGCAAACAACGCCTGCCTAATACTTCAGCTAATTTACCTCAATATCAGTTGCCCACTTATACCAATGGATATAGTTTAGTAAACACTCAAATAACTAAGGTATTTTCTAAAGCCTTTGAGATATATGCTGGCGCAGAAAACTTAACAAATTATAAACAGAAAAACCCAATATTGGGTAGTAACGATCCCTTTGGATCAAATTTTGATACAACCATAGTATATGCTCCTATTTTTGGAAGCAATTTTTATACTGGTTTACGATTTAAAATAGATTAATTATGAAGAAAACAGTTTTAATTTTAATGATGCTTTTTATTGGAGTTACAGCATCAGCCCAAAAGAAGAAAAAAAATGCAAAAGCCTCTTTTAAAGTAGACGGCGTTTGCATGATGTGTAAAAAGCGAATTGAAAAAGCCGCTTTAGGTATTAAAGGTGTAAAGTTTGCCGTTTGGAATGTTCAAAACCATGATTTAAATGTAATTTTCGACGAGAGAAAAACCAGTATTAAAACCATTAAACAAACGGTAGCTAAAGTTGGACATGATACTAAAGAGGTAAAAGCTACTACAGAAGCTTATGATAATTTACATCCTTGTTGTAAGTATAGAGATGAAGAAATAATTAACAGCCATCAAAAGAAAGGTTAATTTATTTTATCTCCATATTTTTCCATAATTTCCTTTTTACTATTTACTTGTAACTTCTCGTAAATATTTCTAGTATGCGTTTTTATGGTATTCAAAGATAAACTGAGTTCTTGAGCAATGGAAGCATAACTTTTTCCTTTAGCTAATAAAGTTAAAACTTCGTTCTCTCTCTCAGACAATTCTTTTTCATGAGGTAACTGAAAAGACTCAACAACTTTTCTTGCTATATTACTGCTCATGGGTGCACCTCCATTACAGGTTTGCTCAAGAGCAGTAATTAATTCTTTTGGTGTTGTGTTTTTATTTAAATATCCTACAGCTCCTACACAAAGCGCATCAAAAATAAATTTTGAGTTTTCATGAACTGAAATAATAATAGGCAATACAGACGGTGCTATTTTCTTGGCCTCTCTAATTGTTTGTATTCCATTCATCCCTCCTAATTGGATATCTACCAACATAATAGTTGGAGGTGTATTAATTAGTTTTAAAAAATCAATTGCTTCTTCTCCAGATAAAAAAGCTCCGGCTGCTCTAAATTTTTCAGAAGCGTTTACAATCTCTTTAAAAGATTCTAAAATATTCTCGTGATCTTCCACAATCACTACATCTAATTTATTCATTTTTTCCCTCGTTTAAATTTCCTAAAAAAGTAATCTTAACTCCTTTTTCTGTTTCTATTTTAATTTGTTGGTTTAATGTTTTCACTCTGTGTTTCATGTTTTTTATTCCATTAACACGTTTTAATTCTTCCATAGCAAAACCAACACCATTATCTTCTAACTCTATAGTAAGTGTATTTTTATCTAAAATAAAGTTTAGCTTTACTTGTGTTGCTTTACTATGTTTTAACACATTGGTCATTGCTTCTTTAAAAACCAACACCAACTGTTTACTCCAATAAAATGGCAATCCTACTTTTTCATTGGTTAAATTATGACTAGAATAAAAAGCAATAATTGTATTCTCAAACAAACTTTCTCCAAAATCATTCAAATATCCTTGTAATTGATGTACATCATCGTTTTTATGATCTAATGCCCAAACAAAATCTCGCATTCCTTGGTACAAATAATCAGCATCTTTTTTTATTTGTTTAATTTTTTTATCGTGTTTGTCTTTATCAGATTCATAACCAGAATCAATTAACAAATTGGAGGTAATAGAAATGCTTGCCAACTTGTTTCCTAATTCATCATGGAAATCTCTAGCTACATTTTTTCGTACTTCTTTTAGCGCTTTTTGTAGTTTTTCTTTCTCTTCAATATTACTTTTTAATACTTTATTTTTTTTAATACTTCTTCTTAATCCCCAAAATAGCAATAAAACTACCGCTCCTAAAATTAATATGGTTACCATTACATAAAACCAAGTTTGTTCATGCCAAGGCGTATGTATTTTAAAAGTATAATCTTTCGTATACTTCCAATTGCTTAAATTATCTTTATACTTAAATTGTACAATATGTGTACCGCCAGACAAAGAGCTAAAGTTTACGATTGTATTTTTAGTAACCATCCAATCGTCATTATTCAACTTATATGCCAATTGAATACTTTTAGGGTTGGTATAATTTATAGCATCTATACTAAAAACACTTCCCTCTTTTGTTACTTGTAATCTTGTTTTATTTACAGGTATTTTTTTATCGAGTTTGTACGTAAATACCCCATTATTACCCAATGCATATATAAAACCGTTATGTTTTTTTACTCGGGTAATAAAAGAAGATTCTTGGCCTACTTCGTCATTTAACACATATATATTTTCCCTACACTTTACATTGAGTCCTTTTTGAGTACCCATCCAAAGTGAGTTATCAGTAGTATTTAAACAAATGCTATTAATATGATTACTTAACAATCCGTTTTTAGTAGTGTACTGCTCTTTAAACTGATCATTTACCAATTTAAATAACCCTTTATTAGTAGCTAACCATACAGTATCTTTTACCACTTCAAAATCAGATATTCTATTGGTTTCTATTTTGGTGTTTTGTCCCCAAAACTTCAATAACTTTCCTGTTTTAGCGCTAAACTTACAAAAACCTCCTCTGGCATAGGCAAGGTAAAAAACACTATCTTTTAGAAAATACTTTGTTATGGGTGTTTTTTTTCTTTTTATGCGTTTTTGGTTAATGAATATAAAATTGGTATCAATTTGAATAGATGTATTCACCTTTCTTAATAAATACCTTGCAGCTTCCACTGGTATATCTAGTTGATGATTTACCCAATGTGTAGCTCTTTTTAGTGTTAAAATTTCAAATTTATTTTTATTTAGGTACATTTTTTCTTCATGAAAATCAAGTTCTGCCCTTTTTTCTACCTTTCCTTTATGTAACTGATAAATTGTATTTGTACTTAATAAGTATTCTTTATTTTTATAAAAATGAATATCTTTAAAATCTGTTTCTTCAAAAAAAGCTGACCCATAAAATTTAAAAGGTACATTGGGTATTTGGTATAAACCTCCTCCATAGGTAGTTATCCATAAATCACCTTCTTTACTTATTAAAAAATCAGAAATCAAGCTTCTTATTCCTAGCCTTTTAGAGATATTGATTACTTCATTGTTATACTTATAGCTATATAACTCTCTTTTAGCATTTTTATCTATACTAATAAAATATAATGTATTGTTAATATATCGTAAGTCTAAAACTTGCTTTTCTTTTAAAATGCTAATATTTGACTTGTCAATAATTTCACCATTAAAAACTTTGTAGATGTTATCATCAGAAGCCACTAAAAAAGTATCTTTCACTTTTGTAATCGCATCTATTTTTTTGTCCTCAATTTGCTTACTTATGGTTATTAGTTTTGAGTTTTTAAAAGCATATACCCCTTTAAAATCAATATCAAGCAATCTTGCCACGGGATTATTGTGTATATACACAACACTGTCTACTACTGTTTCCGAAGTATTATATTTAACCCCCTCACTATTAACCTTATTAAAAGTCACTTCTTTGTTTCCAAATTCATCTTTAATAACTTCTACTACTTTATAAGCATTGGTTTTAGGGTTAAATATTTTAAAATTAACGCGATCATCATTTAAGTACACTTGCCCTTTTGCTATAAAATCTATTTTATTAGTTTTTGTGTAGGTAGTATTGGCTGCCTCTCTAAGCTGACTAATCTTATTGTTTTGTAACTTGTGTAAACCACCTCCCCAAGTAGCTATGTATTTTTCTTGATGCTTTCCTTCTATAACATCAATTACATAATTAGAGGTTAACCCATCTTCATAAGAATAATTAGTAAACTCTGTTCCATTAAACTTAGCCAAACCATCATCTGTACCAATCCAAATATATCCTTTACTATCTTGAATTAATTGATACGTAATATCATGTGGCAATCCGTTTTTTATAGTATAATGCTTATATATTAATTCCTGCCCAAAAATAGAGCCAATGCAGCATACTGCTACAAAACTTAAGAGGAAAGAAAGTTTATATTGCATTATAAATATTTGTTTTGCAAAAGTACATTATTTAAAAAACAAGCTATCACCCCTTTTGGGTGATGATGTGTATGCTACTTAAATTAACAAGTAGAGTTAGCGTCTCCTAAATTTCTAGGAGTTTTACTTCTTAAAAATTTTACGTTCTATTGATCTAAAAATTTAAAAAAAATGCACAAGTTATTTTGGGTAATATATGTCAAGTTTCAACTATTCAGTACCTTTTTAAAAATTCATGCTTATGAGTTGAAAAAGTCTTCAGCATCTTTTTTACAATTCATGCTTATCATTTTACAAACTCTTGCTTATCATTTTACAAACTCTTGCTTACAAACCCACACAACACACAACACATTAATAAACAAGCAATTAAACACACAAAAACTAACCCAATCATTAAAACATGAGGTCTCCTTATTTTTTCAAACTAATACTATATTAACACTTAAATCTTTCGTTTATAAATGTGTTAACCAGGGATATTTTGTTTACTTTTTTACAATTCTCATACCGAATACTAATAACCGAATTACTGATGATTGAAAAAAAGTGTTAAAATAGAAAAACCACCCTTTTCGGGTGAGAAAGCAATACTTTTTAGTTACTAGCTTTGCCATTGATGGGAATTTACATTTCATGACAACCCCGACGAAGGTTTTTAATTATAACTTCAAACCTGAGTATTTATAAGCGTCTATAAAGTAATATTTATAGATGCTTTTTTTATATGTCTTTCACCCGTAACGGGTGAAAGACATATAAAAACTTAAAATAATTTTGCTAATTAAATTATTTTAATAATGAGAAATATTTTTTCCCTACTGATAATTGCTAGCTTGTTAACTTGGTTTGCTACTTATTATACTTTTGCTCAAAAAGTACCAAACACTCATAATACAGGATATATTTATGAAGTAGATTTAAAAAACTTAGTAAATGATAAAATTAAAGTTACACTTACCTATAAAAGTAACAAGACTTTAAAAGATACTACTACTTTTTGTTTACCTAAAATTATTCCAGGCATTTATAATGCTACCAATTTTGGAAAATACGTAACTACTATAAAAGCTTTTAGTACCCTTAATAAAGAATTAAAAGTTGTACAAGAAGGACTAAACTGTTGGAAAATAATAAAAGCAAGTACTTTGAAAAAAATCACTTATCAAGTAAGTGATGGATGGGAAGAATTTGATTTTACAGACTTACGGCCATACAGATCAGCTGAAAGCTCATTTAGTAAAGACAGGTTTATACTATCTCCACCTTCTATATTTGGTTACTTTAAAACATTAAAAAATCTACCTTTTACAATTACCATAAAAAAACCTAAAAAACTATTTGGTGCTACTGCCTTACCTAAAAAAATTACAAACCAATTTTTAGATACCTACAAAGCTAACAATTACCTTGAACTTCTAGATAGTCCTTTAATGTACACTGTACCAGATACCACTTCTTTAAAAATAAATAATACAACTATTAACATAGCCTCTTTTAATAATTCTAAAAAAAACATTTCTAAAAAAATTGCCACCTACATAAAACCTTTAATACAAGCTCAAATACGTTATTTAGGCGGTAAATTACCTACTAATAACTATACTTTTCTACTCTATAAAAATAACAACCCTAATAAAAACTCCTATTTCAGTGAAGGTTTAGAACACCGAAACTCTACATTAGTATTAATGTACATTCCTGAAGATATTAATAGTATTAAAGAAACTATTTACCATACTGCTTCACATGAGTTTTTTCATACCATAATGCCTATTGGTTTACATTCTTATGAAATAGCTAACTTTAATTTTAACTCTCCTAAGTTTTCTAAACATTTATGGCTGTATGAAGGAATGACCGAATATTTTACCATACATGCAGCCATTAAATATAATTTAGTAAGCCTCCCCGATTTCTTAAATACAATTGAAAATAAAATTGTAAAAACTAAAAACTACAACGCTAATTTATCACTAGTTGACCTTAGTATAAACCCTATTCAACATCAAAGTCAATATCAAAATATTTATTACAAAGGAGCCTTACTAAACCTTTGTTTAGATATTATGTTACGTGAACTCTCTAATGGTAAATACGGTGTGCAAAATATGGTTTTAGATTTAGTACAAGAGTTTGGAAGCAAACGTCCTTTTGAAGATGACAAGTTATTTGATGAAATAACTAGCGTTACTGGATACCCCGAAATAAAAACTTTTTTAACACAATATGTAATTCAAAATAAGCCACTTCCTTTAAAAAAGTATTTAAACAAAGTAGGCTTTAACCTTAATACTACAACCTATAAAATAACACCAGTTCAAAAACCTTCCTTACAACAAAAAAAAACAAGAAAATATTGGATTAATCAGTAACTAAATTTCTGCTATATTCCTTATAAATGGTATTTGTTCTTCTCCCATGGTAACACCAATCTACCTCTAAATAATTCTTTTAGCTATCACCCAGCTATTAAAATTTCACCCGAAACGGGTGACAGACGGATTACTTTCAAAAATACTTTTGCGTCATTATAATTTAATACAAACCTACTCATGAAAAAAATTACATACTTGCTATTTTTTATAGCTACCGTAACTTTTGCACAAAACACCTATGTGCCCGATGATAATTTTGAACAAGCTTTAATTGACTTAGGCTATGATGCTGGACCTTTAGATGATTATGTTCCTACTGCTAATATTAATACAATTACAGAGTTAAATCTATTTAATAAAAACATTTCAGATTTAACTGGTATAACCGATTTTATAGCATTAACCTCGCTTGATGTTAATCAAAACCAACTAACTTCACTAGATATTAGTGGAAATAAAGCTTTAAGCAATCTTAATCTTAATTTTAATCAGTTAACTAGCATTGATATTAGTAATAATTTGGATTTAGAATTTCTTCAAATTGCTGAAAACAAGTTAACAAATTTAGAAGTTGCCAACAATACTAAACTAATTCAGCTCATTGTTAATTTTAACCAATTAACAAGTCTTGATATTAGTAAGAACACCAAACTAAGTTATATCAATGTTAATTTTAATCAGTTAACTAGCTTAAATTTAAAAAATGGAAATAATAGTAATTTCCATCCAGCCTCTAACTTTTCAAATAATGGAAACTTAACTTGTATTCAAGTAGATGACAAGGCTTTTAGTGATGCAAATTGGTCAAATAAGAAAGACGCTACTGCTAGTTATAAAGAAAACTGCCAAGCAATAACTTATACCAGCATCCCAGACGCAAGCTTTGAACAAGCTTTAATTGATTTAGGTTATGATACCGGTGCTATTGATGGAAAAGTACCTACTGAGAATATTAACACAATTACCTATCTATATCTTGATAGTAAAAACATAACAGATTTAACAGGTATTGAAGACTTTACAACTTTGACTTCTCTTAATGTTGGTAATAACCGGTTAACAAACTTGGACCTTAGTCAAAATACAGCATTAACTAATCTTGTAGTCTACTATAATCAATTAAAAAGTATAGATATTAGTAATTCTACAAACCTAAATTCATTACTAGCTTATTCAAACCAATTAACTAGCTTAAATGTTAGCAATAGTAAATCGTTAACTATACTTAGAGTTAGTAACAACAAGTTAACAAACATTGATATTAGTAAAAACACAGCATTAACTTATCTTGGGTTAAGTAATAATCAATTAACAAACATTGATGTTACTAAAAATACAGCATTAACGGAACTTTATATAAATAGTAACCAATTAACAAACATTGATGTTAGCAATAGTAAATCGTTAACTATACTTAGAGTTAGTAACAACAAGTTAACAAACATTGATGTTAGCACAAATACAGCATTAACTTCTCTTGGGCTAAATAGTAATCAATTAACAACTCTAGATGTTAGCACAAATACAGCATTAACTAAACTCAGCTTAGGTTACAACCAATTAACAAACATTGATGTTACTAAAAATACAGCATTAACTACTCTTTTTCTAAGTCATAATCAATTAACAACTCTAGATGTTAGTAAAAATATAGCATTAACTATACTACGAGCTGAACACAACCAATTAACTAGTTTAAATCTTAAAAATGGAAATAATAGTAATTTTAGAACAGAGTCTTATAATTTAGATTTTAGAAACAACCCAAACTTAACCTGTATTCAAGTAGATGATAAGACCTTTAGCAATGTAAATTGGTCAAATAATAAAGACGCTAATGCTAGTTATAAAGAAAACTGCCAAGCAATAGCTTATACTAACATCCCTGACGCAAACTTTGAGCAAGCTTTAATTGATTTAGGGTATGATACCGGTGCTGTTGATGGAAAAGTACCTACTGAGAATATTAATACAATTACTAGTTTAAGTATTCCTAACAAAAGTATAGCTGACCTAACTGGTATTGAAGATTTTACAGCGTTAACTCAACTTATTATTTATACTAATCAGTTAACTAGTATTGATCTAAGTAAAAATACCGCATTAACTGAACTTAGTATTGGTAACAATAAATTAACGACTATAGATTTAAGTAACAATGTTGCGTTAACTGAACTTAATGCCTACAATACTCAATTAACAAGTTTAGATGTAAGCAATAATAAAGCTTTAACTAAACTTATTGTCTCTGCAAACCAATTAAAAAACATAGATATTAGTAATAATACTAATTTAACAGAACTTAGTATAGCTAACAACCAATTAACAAGTTTAGATGTAAATAATAACATTAATTTAATTGAACTTAATGTAGCTAACAACCAATTGACAAGTTTAGATGTGAGCAATAATACCATTTTAACTATACTTAATGCTGCTAATAATAAATTAATAAGTTTAAACTTAAAAAATGGGAACAATACAAATATTAACACAATAAGTACTCAGTTTAAAAATAACCCAAACTTGACTTGTATTCAAGTAGATGATAAAGCGTACAGCAATGCGAATTGGTTTAGTTTAAAAGATAACGCTACTAGTTATGAAGAAACTTGTCAAGCCCCTGTAACTTATACCAGTATCCCAGATACCAACTTTGAACAAGCTTTAATTGATTTAGGTTATGATACCGGTGCTATTGATGGAAAAGTACCTACTGAGAATATTAATACAATTACTAGATTAAATGTTTTTAGTAAAGACATAGTAGATTTAACAGGTATTGAAGATTTTAAAGGCTTAAACCAACTTGATGCTAGATTCAACCAATTAACTTCTATAAATCTTGCTGATAATTTAGAATTAGAAATGTTATTCTTATCTAATAACCAATTAACTTCTATAAATCTTTCAAATAATAAAAAACTAAAAAATATCTATGTAAATGATAATAACCTAATCAGCCTAAATATAAAAAATGGTAATAATACAATAATTGATGAAAGGTTTTGTAACTTTAAAAATAATTCAGAGTTAACTTGTATTTTAGTTGATAATAAAACTCATAGTGATACTTATTGGAGTAGTATGGGATCTATAAAAGACGCTACTGCTAGTTATGAAGAAAACTGTGGTGCGGATATAAATTCTTTTACAGAAAACACTTCAGGTACTTGGAATGATGCTAATAACTGGAGTTTAGGTACAGTGCCTTCAGAAACTGACGAAGTAATAATCCCAGCAACAGCTAACGTTACTATAAATACTCACGCTTTATCTAAAAAGCTAACGGTTAATGGAACTTTAAGTTTAGTGGCTAGCACCCTAACTATTGCAGAAGAATTGGTAATAAACGGAGCTTTTAATTACAACGCTAGTGCTTCTTTATTAACGCCAAAAGCTAGTGGTACTGGTAGTTTTTCATTTACAAGAGACACCTATGAGGCACGAACATTAAATGCTATCGATTGGTACGTATTCTCTTTACCACTTAATCCATTTGTTGCTAAAAATATTATTGTTACTTCTACCTTAGCTTCTGGAACAGGAGCTAATAAAGGGTTGGCTTCCTATAATAACAATGCAACAGGTACTACTGGTTGGAATTATTACAATGAAAACTCAACAGATAACCTTCCTTATGGAAATGGGTATGCTGTAAAAATGGACAATGTGACGCATAAAAAGTTTTCAGCCTCTAAAAACGGAGTTAACTTTTCATTATTACATGCAAACCTATCCATTCCAAGTAATAAAGGATCTAAAAACGGATGGAACTTATTAGGAAATCCTAACTTAGCTTCTATAGCCGTAAACAATGCTACTAGAAACAACAATAATTTCTTAGCGGTTAACGGAACTAAATTAGACCCTGAGTATGCTGCTGTGTATATGTGGAATCCTACTACGAGTAGTTATGATGTTATTAACAATGCGTATCCATCAGCTAAATACATTAGGCCTATCACTGGTTTTTTTGTAAAAGTAAATCAAAGAGAGGATTTAGCTATTAACAACAACATGTTAAGTCATCAGTTAGAGCGATTACCAAGAATTGCTAATACTGATGCTAGTATTACGCTTTCTATAGAAGAAAAAGGACAAAAGAAAAGCACTTCTATTAAGTATTTAAACAATGCTACCAATGGTTTAGATGTTGGTTATGATGCTGGTTTGTTTACTGGAGCCGTTTCAAAAAAAGCTATTTACACAAAATTAGTTTCGGAAGACAAAGGGACTCCTTTTGCCTTACAGTGTTTAGCCAAAGATGCTATACATAATAGTAGCGTACCTGTGGGGATTAAAGCACCAATAGCTAAAGAAATTAATATAAAAGCTCATAGTAATAACTTACCTAAGGGGATTAGAATTTTGTTAGAAGATAAACAAACCAATACAATTACTGATCTTACAGATGCTAATAGCTCTTATACAGTAACCTTAGCTACTAAGGAAAATAACAGTCGTTTTTATTTACACACCACTGCAAAAGCATTAAGTACGGAAGAAATAGCGTTAGACAAAATTAATGTTGTAAAACTTGATGCCAATACTTTACAATTAAAAGAATTAAAAGATAATGCTACGGTAAGCATTTATAATGTACAAGGTAAGTTAATTACTAATCAAAAAGCTACGGTTAATGCTACTAAAGTTCGTATACCATCTGTAGCTACAGGAGTTTATTTGGTCACTATAAAAACAGCTACCCAACAAACTACTCAAAAAATAATACTTTAAAGAATGAAAAAACAAACCAACAATACAGACATCAGCAGAAAAGAAGCCTTAAAAAAACTAGGAAACTACGGTAAATATACTGCCTTAACTGCTTTAGGAACTTACCTAGTATTAAACCCTAAAAAAGCGCAGGCACAAAGTCCTGAAAGTCCAGGAGAAGGTTTTTAAGTTTATCATACATTATAAATAGAAATTAGCCACAAAGTTATTTATTAACTTGGCTATCAACCTGTGATTAAATAGTTGTTAAAAGTACTTATCAAGAAATTGATAGGTACTTTTTCTCTTTACACCATCAATAACCATCAATAAATAAATCTTTTAGCTATTGTTATATCATTAAAATTTCACCCGAAACGGGTGACTGGTGAATTACTTTCAAAAATACTTTTGCCCTGTTATAATTTTATAAAAACCTACACATGAAAAAAATTACTTTATGGCTATTTTTTATAGCTATTGCTTCCGTAGCGCAAAACACTTATGTTCCAGATGATAATTTTGAACAATATTTAATAGATGAAGGATATGACGCTGGTCCTTTAGACAACTATGTTACTACTGCTAAAATAGCGAACATAACAACACTTGAATTATATGGTAAAGGAATCACAGATTTAACAGGTATTGAAGATTTTACAAGTTTAGCTATTTTACGTATTAGTGATTCTAACGCTTATATAAATGTACTAGATATTAGCAAAAACACGGGACTAGAATACTTAAGAATTAGTTATAGTAATCTTAACGCTATTGATCTAAGCAAGAGCACTCAATTAATAGATATTTCATTTTCTTATTGTCCTAATTTAAAAACTATTGATATTGGCAACAATACCCAACTAACAAAATTCTATGCCTATAGAATGTCTATAAAAACTATAGATACTAGTAACAATAGTAACTTAAATGAATTAAATCTCATTTATACTCCTATTGAGAATTTAGATATAAGTACAAATAACAATTTAAAAAAACTTAATCTATTTGATACTGAAGTTAGTGATTTAAGTCTTAGTAATAATGCTAACCTTACTGAGTTAGACCTAACTTATACTCCACTTACTACTATTGATATTTCTAAAAATGTTAACTTAACAAAACTAGGTGTTTCTGGTTGTAATATAAATACCATTGACATTTCTAAAAACATACTGCTAAAAGATTTAGATTTAGATGAAAATAATTTAACTACTATTGATATTTCTAAAAATATTGCTTTAGAAAAACTAAGCGCTACTGAAAACAAATTAACAGCTATTGATGTTTCTAAAAACTTAAATTTAGAACACATACAATTGGAAAAAAACCAAATTACAGCTATTGATATTTCTAAAAATAGTCAATTAAAAAAACTAAGATTATTTCTTAATAAACTAACTAGTTTTGATGCTACTAATAATCCTAACCTAGAAGAAATATTTTTAAGAAGTAATCAATTAACTTCCGTAAACATTAAAAACGGAAATAACACGAATTTAAAAACTGGGGAGTATGACTTGAATTTTGATAGTAACCCTAATTTAACTTGTATTCAAGTAGATGATGAAACCTATAGTAATGCAAACTGGTCAGAAAGAAAAGATGAATCAACCGTTTTTAGTGAAGATTGTAATGCTTTAATAGCTTACACGCAAATTCCAGACACTAATTTTGAACAGGCTTTAATTGATGCGGGTTATGATTCTGGTAGCATTGATGGAAAAGTGCCTACAGATAATATTAAAGCAGTTACCTCTTTACTTTTATATAATAAAAATATTGAAAACTTAACAGGTATTGAAGATTTTGAGGCATTACAAGTTTTATCTATAGCCGAAAACAAACTAATTAATATCGATTTATCTAAAAACATAGCATTAAAAAGTTTAACAAGCTTTAATAATCAAATAACTAATATTGATTTATCTAA
This sequence comes from Tenacibaculum sp. 190524A02b, assembly GCF_964036645.1. NCBI lineage: Bacteria > Pseudomonadati > Bacteroidota > Flavobacteriia > Flavobacteriales > Flavobacteriaceae > Tenacibaculum > Tenacibaculum vairaonense. Next base: position 2,956,091 of record NZ_OZ038525.1, read on the forward strand.
AAACATTAATTTAGAATCTATAGTCCTAACCAACAACCTATTAACCACTATAGACCTTTCTAAAAACACCAACTTGACAAGTTTATACTTATCTAAAAATAAGTTAACTAACTTAGATGTATCTAACAATAATAAACTAAAAGAAATATATTGTAGTGAAAATTTATTAACTAGTTTAAATCTTACCAATACTACTTTATTAGAGTTACTAGTGTTAGATAAAAACCAATTAACTACTGTTAATGTTAGTAATAACACTTTACTAAAAAGTATTAATCTTGGATATAACCAGTTAACCAATATAGATGTTTCTAACAATACTAAGTTAACTTCATTAAATATATCCAACAATCAATTAACTACTCTTGATGTTAGTAAAAATACAGTTTTGAATAGTATCTTTTTATCTAATAATAAATTAACAAGTGCTAACTTAAAAAATACAAACAACAACAATATTGCAAATATTTGGATTACTGGCAACCCTGATTTAACCTGTATTGAAGTAGATGACAAAGCGTATAGTGATGCAAATTGGACTAGTAAAAAAGATACTACTGCTGAGTTTAGAGAAAGTTGTGCTTCTATTGCTTATACGCAAATTCCAGACGCCAATTTTGAACAGGCTTTAATTGATGCGGGTTATGATTCTGGTGCTATTGATGGAAAAGTACCTACAGATAATATTAATACCATTACTAAACTAGATGTTAGTAAGAAAGAAATTAAAGATTTAACAGGTATTGAAGATTTTATCGAATTAACAGACCTTAAAGCCCCAGACAATCAAATAGTTAACTTAGATATTACTAACAATCTAAAACTTACAAGTCTTTTAGTATTTCGTAATGCTTTAACCAGTTTAGATGTTTCTAAAAACACAAAACTTACTCAATTAAGCATTAGTTCTAATCAAGTTAAAAACTTTGATGTTTCTAACAATACTTTGTTAACACTTTTATATGTAAATGATAATGAGCTAAGAAACTTATATGTTTCTAAAAATACATTATTAGAAGTATTAAACTTTAGTAGTAATATGATTGAAAATATAGACATTAGTCAAAATGCTAAACTAAAGACTCTTTATGCTAATAGTAATTTACTAACTAACTTAGAACTAAGCAAAAACATAGAAATTAAAGAGTTACATCTTGCCAATAATAAATTAACCCACCTAGATGCATCCAATAATAACAAGCTAGCCCAATTTTATGTAAATAGTAATCAACTTAGCTCTTTAAACATTAAAAATGGGAACAATAAAAATTTACTTTTTGAAACCAATTGGTATATAAGCTTTGAAAACAACCCTGATTTAACTTGTATTCAAGTAGATGATGCCACTATTAGTAATACGAGTTGGGAAAACTTTAAAGATGCTACCGCTACCTATAGTGAAAACTGTGCCACAGCTTCTGTAAATGAATTTGATACCATTAATTTTAGTATATATCCTAATCCTGTAAAGGGTAACTTAACTATTAATACTACGGAAACACTTAAAAAAGTAATTATATACAACTTACAAGGAAGTAAAGTATTAGTAGCAAACCATAAAAAAATTAATGTAAATGAATTATCTAAAGGAATTTATCTTATTAAAGCAGTAACTCAAACAAACAAAATAGTTACTAAAAAGTTTGTGAAACAGTAGCCTAATATAGTTTTATAAGTACTTAATTTTATAGTTTTAAGTTTGGTTAGCACCTGAAAACACTGTTTTTCAGGTGTTTTTTTATGTCAAAATGAAAAATCACCCGAAACGGGTGAGAGACGTATTCTTCTCAAAAATACATTTGCACTGTTATAATTAAATACAACCTATTACATGAAACAAATTACATTTTTGCTGTGCATGTTATTAATACCCATCACAGCTTCTTGGGCACAATGGACGGATCTTGATCCCAATAATTTACCAACCTCTAATACTAGAGATCTATCTTTTTCTCTAGATAACAATAACGTTCCTTATATAGCCTATATAGATGGTAACAATACTAATAAGCTTGAATTAAAAAAATACAATGGTTCTGTTTGGGAGAGCATTACAATACCTAATCTAACATCTGTTGGACTTCCTTTTATAAAGTTTGATTCAAACAACACACTTTATTTAGCCTATACAACTCAATTTAGTAGAATAGTTGTTTTAAAACAAAATGGTAATACTTGGGATACCATAGGTAGTAAATTTGATTTAGAATCTGGGCCGTATTTTAAATACTCATTAAATTTTGACAATAGTAATAGTCCTTATGTAGCTTATTCAGATGATAATGATAATGGGTATCTAGTTGTCAAAAAATTTAATGGTACAGCATGGGGACAAGTTGGTACCACTCTATTTTCTGAAAGAAGTCATAAAACTAGTAAATTAATTTTCGACAACAATATTCCATATATAGCCTATGTTATAGATAGTAAACCTTACGTTAAAAAATATAATGGTACAACTTGGGAATTAATCGGAGATACATCGGCTTACAATAGAGTAAGCCAAATTGATTTACAAGTAAGTAATAATACTCCTTTTTTAGCTTTTTCTTATTTTGGATCTTCAATATTTTATTTATTAGAGTACAACACCAATTCATGGATCGATAAATCATTTAGTATAGGTACTTATCATCTTAACCTTCCTAAAATTAATATTCAAGATCAAACACCATATATTTTTGGTTTTACACTAGATATTAATCACAATTTTAGAAGTAGTATTGCTCAAAAACATAATGGAACATCTTGGGAAAGTTTTGCTGATGGTCTTGGTTCTATTCAAACTTTAAATCAGTATTATGATACGACAATTAGTAACAATGGTGAAAGTACCTACATAGCTTTTATAGATACTTCTTTTAGATTAGTTGTAAAAAAACATAGTTCAAGCACTACCATAAACTCTTTTACAGGAAATACCAATAACAATTGGACAGAGGCTAGTAATTGGAGTTTAAATCATTTACCTACAACTGAAGAAGACATTGAAATACCTAGTGGTAAAACCGTGCTTTTAGATAATATACGTGCCACAATAAACAATTTAACGTTAGAAGGTACTTTAATTATTGGGTTAAATGGACTTAGCCAATTAACTACTAATGATATAAACTATCAAAATGGGGCTATTACTATGTACAACCAAGGTTCTATTATAGCTAATGGAACTATAACTGGTTTTGCTAGCATTCGAGCTTTTTATAGTAAATATAATGGACAAAATTTAGATGCTACAAAATGGTACTTGGCTTCTTTACCTATTCAAGGACCAACTGTAAAAAATGTTATGGATTTCTCAACATTAGATACTACAACTAGTACTAAAGGTAATGTTGGTTTTGCCACTTATAACAACAATGCTACAGGAAGTTCAGGTTGGTCTTATTATAAAACTACTTCTAACGATTTGTTTTATAATACAAAAGGATATGCTATTAAAGTTTCAGAAGAAAGTAGTGTTAACTATTTTTCTAGTAGCAGACATGTTGGTGATTTAGCTCCTAATATTAACTGTGCTGTAAACGCTGGTAGTAAAAATAATTGGAATTTATTAGGTAACCCATACTATGCTAGTATTCCTGTTAATAGCAATACAGGTGCTACAACTACATTTTTATCTAAATTTTCAGATCAATTAGATCCTTCTTATGCTGCGGTATATTTCTGGAATCCAGTAACAGCATCTTATGAGGTAGTAAACAATGCTTCTCCTGCCAAATATATTAAACCTATGGAAGGATATTTTGTAATGATTAAAAATACAACGAATAACCTTCCTTTTGATAAAACCTTGTTAGCACATGAACCTATGGCTCCCAATAGAGCTTATAATGAAGACATTAACATTACTCTTACATTAGAAGAAGGTAAACTTCAAAAGCAAACCTTTATTAAATACTTAAACAATGCTACTAACGGTTTAGATGTTGGTTATGACGCAGGACTATTTAATGGAGACACTTCAAAAACAGCCATTTACACTAAGTTAGTTTCTGAAGACAAAGGAACTCCTTTTGCCTTACAATGTTTAGCTAAAGAAGCAGCTAGTAACAGTAACATTCCTCTAGGCATCAAAACAGAAGAAGGTAAAGAACTTACTATTAAAGCTCATAGTAACAACCTCCCTAAAGGTGTTAGAATTTTGTTAGAAGATAAAGAAACGAATACAATTACTGATATAACAGATGCTAATAGCTCTTATAAAGTAACCTTAACTACAAAAGAAAGTAAAAACCGTTTTTATTTACACACAACTGCTAAATCCTTAAGTACTGAAGAAATAGCTTTAGACAAAATAAACATTGTAAAACTTGATGCAAACACCTTACAATTAAAAGGGTTAAAGGAAAATGCTACGGTAAATATTTACAATGTACAAGGTAAGCTTATTAGCAATGAAAAAACTACGGTTAGTAATACAAAAGTTCATATACCATCTGTAGCTACAGGAGTTTATTTAGTAACTATAAAAACAGCTACCCAACAAACTACTCAAAAAATAATACTTTAAAAAATGAAAAAACAAACCAATAATACAGATATAAGCAGAAAAGAGGCCTTAAAAAAGATAGGAAATTATGGAAAGTACACCGCTTTAACAGCTTTAGGTACTTACCTATTATTAAATCCTAAAAAGGCACAAGCACAAAGTCCTGAAAGTCCAGGAGAAGGTTTTTAGTTATATTTATTGAGAAGGGGAGTAAATATAACACACCATAAATCTCGAGCGAAAGTTCGAGATTTTTTTTATTAATTCTAATAAGTTCCCTTCATAGTATTTTCATTTTATCAGATATTTTTATTCTTTTTTCTGTCTATAATACTAATTAAGCTTTAAAATGTGGCATATAAACGTTTAATTGGTATAATAAAAAACCATTATAGCATATTTACTATAATGGTTTAAAATCTAGCATAAATTGCTATTAACTTCGTTTAAGAATATTTTACATTGTCCATTTTTCTATTCATTTAAAAATCAGTTTATATCTATCATTTTATGGACATTTAAAACTTTAAATATACTTTATAACAGTAGGTACATTTAACTTTTATGGTCATCGGTAAAATTATTCTTTCAACTCTTGACCTTTTTATTCTTTTTTTAAGTGTATTATTATGACAACTTTTACAAGTATTATTAAAAGTAAAACTAACCATACTTATGCTTTATTCGAACCCTTCACCCGGTGTTTCTGGGCTTTGCGCTTGTGCTTTTTTAGGGCTCAATATTAAATAGGTACTTAACGCAGTTAACGTAGCATATTTGCCATAGTTTCCTAGTTTTTTTAGAGCTTCTTTTCTAGTTATTGCGTCATCTACATGTTCATCAACTTTTTTCATTTTAATCTGCTTTATTTATTAACAAAAATTTTCTTACTCTTTGTACCTTCAACTGTTACCACATGAACAATATACATTCCTGTTTCTAATGAAGGAATAGAAATTATACGCTTTCTTTTCCCTGTATAGGTTTTATTATATACAGTAGCTCCAAGTGTATTATATAATGTAAAATCAAATTCGTTTGCCGATATACCTTCAACTGTTATTGTTGTATTTGAATTATATATATTAATTTCTTTAGCCGTTAAATCTAAGTTGTTAAATTCATTTGATTTTGCATGTAAATAAAATCTACCGGTATCATTAACACTTTCTTTAAAAGTCACTTTAAATGTATTTTGACTATCTAACTTTGTAAAAGAATTTGTTTTCTTATCTTCCATATACACTTCTACTCCTTTTGGTATATTTGATGATGCTATTGAAAAGATAACCTCAGAGTCTGCTACTGCTTTAACACCAACAGGAATTACTAAATTTTTATATTCTGAATTAGGTAATGATTGTACTGTGAAATTGGTATTAGAAGAACCATTTGCTAAGCGTGTAAAGATATCAAACGAAGCTCCATCAAAATTTCCAGCATCATAACCTGGATCTAATCCTAATGAGGAATTATCTCTAAAGTTAATAGTAGTTTGTACAGTTCTATTATTTGTAGTGGCAGATAATATAATATTTTCTTCATTCGTACTTCTTGAAAATACACCTCCAAGCAAAGCTTGAGTATTCCTTCTAATTTCTGCAAATATTACAGAAGTTCTTCCTGCTCTCATTTTCACGAAGAAACCTTGTCCAGGCACAATAGATTTTGTTGCTGTAGATCGTAAATTTGCTACATATTTTTTCTGGTTATTATCCCATGTATAAAACCCAACATATGCAGGATCTAAATCATTTAAATTATCAGTAATAAAGTTAGCCGAATTATTATTACCAGGTATGAGTGCTGTATAAGGGTTACCAATAGCATTCCATTGAGAAGCTACTAAAGATTTCCTTACATTCTCTGTTTCTAAAGTTCCAGTAAATGTTACTGTTCCATTAGTTTTTCTAGAAATAATATATCCTCTTCCTTTTTCAAAAGTGATATGATTTGTAGCTAAATCATCAGTTGTGTAGTATACCCATTTTGTTCCAGCTGGCTTACTATCATCATAATATGCTACTGCATAACGGTTTGGAGTTACTGTAGTATTAATACGAATATCATTGGCTGGGTTTTCAACAAATTCTTTAATACTTTGACCTATTACAGGAGCCGATATCATACTCCATTCGTTTGCTATCAATCGATCACGTTCATAAGTTACCATACCATTAGCTGTACCCTTAACAATAAAAACACCATTACCAGAATTTCCAGATTTAACAACGACTGTTCCACTACTATCAAAATCACCATTAATAATTGCACTTCCTCCTGCATTTACAGTTAACCCAGCTAAACTTTCAATAGCTAAATCATTCATGTTTCTTGTAAAGCCACTTTCTATTACTGGCAAGTTAGTTGCATTGGGAATTACGATATCTTTTGTGTTTGAAGGTACTATATTATTTTCCCAGTTTGCATTCTCAGTCCATGAAGTATTTGTATCTCCATCCCATAAAATATCATTATCTGGTGTAACTGTAATTGTAAACGTTTTTTCTTCAGAAGTGTCTACACCTCCAGCACCTGTTCCTCCACTATCAATAAGAGTTACCGTAATCGTAGCTACTCCATTTATATTAGTTGCAGGAGTATACGTTAAATTACCTGTATCTTCATCTATATCTGGTTGAATACTAAACAATTCATTATTGTTATTTAAAACTCTAAAATTTACTCTTTGAATTTTGTCAGGGTTACCATCGTCCATATTCTTAGCAAATCCATTCACTACTTGTGCTCCTGTGTCTTCTGTAATAGTTAAATTTGGATTTGTTGGTAAATCAAAGGTTGGTGCCCTATTTATAAGAGATACATTAATATTAAATGTTTGTGCTGCTGAAGTATCTACACCTCCATTTGAGGTTCCTCCATCATCTTGTAACGTAATTGTTAAAACAGCTTTTCCATAAGCCCCAGATGCTGTAGTGTAACTTAATTTTCCTGTTGTTGCATCTATAGTGGGTTGTACTGTAAATAAAGAGTTATTATCATTTGATACATTAAACGTTAAGTTTTGTACCGCTTCTTCATCTCCATCATTTATATCCTTTACAATACTTGCTACCCTTGGTCTATTTTCTAAGTTATTATCAGATACATAAGGAATATTAAAGCTTGGAGCATCGTTAACAGAAGTAATACTAAATGTAGTAGACGCTGTATTAGAATCAAAAATTCCATTATTAGTTACAAATGAAATATTAGCGACATTTGTACCACTTAAATTTGAAGTAGGAGTAAACGTTGCTACATCTAATGCTGAGTTAATAGCTGTTAAAGTTCCTTGAGCTGTAAAACTTGCTGATCCATTACCATCTCCTCCAAAAGTAATTCCTGTACTACCTAATGTTAAAGTACCTCCAGTTACTGTAAATGTAACCGTTTGATCATTCCCATTTATATCCTTAACTTCAATATCATCTCCGAGATCTACACTTACAGTATCTTCTATTAAAGAAGGAACACTAGGAGCTATTGAAATAGGAACATCATTTGAAAATTCAAAAACATTTGCAGTTCTGTTCTCAGCACTAAATACTATTCTATCTCCAGTTCCATTCATTTGGACAGCGTCTGTTGAAGCACTCAACGTAGTACCAACTTGTTCCCATTCATTGCTAATATTTTTCTGAAAAACTTTTATAGGTGTATTAGGAAGAAACCTAGAACTAAAAACTATTTTAGTTCCATTATTATTTATAGATACAGACCTTCCTATTCTTTCTTCATTTACTTCCCCTTCAATACTACTTCCAACTTGAACCCAATTATTAGCAGCATTTAATTCGAATATTTTTACTTGACCATTATTACTTAAACCATTGCTCCCTGACGCTTGATTGCCTAAAATTAGCGTATCTCCGTCATCACTAATAGCTAAAGAACCTGCTTTTTCTGCAATTGTATTTCCTAATTTTACCCATTGATTACTTGCATTTAACTCATATACCAATACTTGGTTACCAAATGGTATGCTCACGGCAATTCTGTTACCTAAACCATTCATACTCATTTTTCTTCCTAACTGTTGACGTATTCCTCCAACAATGTCTGTACCAAGTTGCTCCCATTGATTACTTGCATTTAATTGGAATACACGTACCAATCCAGAATCTTCTCCATTACTATCACTAAATGGTGCACTTATAGCAATTCTTGTTCCATCATTACTTATAGAAAAATCACTTGCAAATCTATCTTCAGCAGCATCACCATTAAGATCTCCTCCAAGCTGCACCCATTGATTACTTGCGTTTAATTCAAAAATTTTAGCTTGACCAGCATTTTCATTTCCTCCTCCATTTGTAAATTGAGATCCTACAATAAAACGATTTCCTATAGCATTCATCATTGGATTAGGTCCTATTAAATCCGGTTCATTTACATTACTTCCAAGTTGTACCCATTGTTCACTTGAGTTTAATTCATAAACCAATATTGTTGTTCCATTTCGGAAAACAACTCTATCTCCATTATTGTTTACAGCTATCCTTCCTGATGCTGAGCTACCAATATCCCCTCCTAATTGTCTAAAATTTTGTCCATAAATTATTACCCCCCGTAATAGTATGGAAATTAATACGAATACATGTAGTTTTAATTTCATTCCTAGTTATAATTTTATGTATAATTTGGCGAATATATTTCTATACATAAGTATAAATAACTAGTCTTTGTGTAGCATATCCTTTTTCTTGTGAAATGATATATTTTCTTTGTAAAAGTTTTCTTTTTTTACCCGAATAGAGCTTTAACTCTCTCTGAAAAAGCTTTAAAGTTAGTTTTAGCTAGTGGAATTATAGTATCATCTTTCATAGTTAAGTATCCTCCATTTATTTTAACAAACTCTTTTACATATTTTATATTCACTAAGTAAGATCTATGAGATTTAAAAAAGAAGTCGTTATCTTCTAGTTGTTCTACAAAAAACTTCAGTGTTTTTGAAATTACTTTTGTATTACCGTCTTTTACATAAATATTCGTGTAGGAACCATCAGCTTCTAAATATTGAATCTCATCATAGGAAAGAAAAACAAAGCCATTAGGTATCTCTATAAATAAAGTGTTTAATGTGAGTTTTTTTAACTTCTCTAACTTATTCTTTATTTCTTTCTCTTCTTTTCTTTGTTTACATTTTTCCACAGCTGCAATAAGGTGGTTTATGTTAACTGGTTTTAAAATATAATCTATAGCAGAAAGTTTCAAAGCTTCTAAAGCATATTGATTGTATGCTGTAACAAAAACTATATTGAAGTTTACTTTTTTGTTCTCAAAAAAATCTAATATCTGTAATCCAGAATAATTAGGCATTTCTATATCTAAAAAAACAATATCAGGAGTATTTTGATGAATTATTTTCACCCCTTCTTTTAAGTCTGTAGTAGTATGTATTTCCTCTATTTCTGAAAACGTTTCTTTTAAAATTGTTGCTAATAATAATAGTGCATTTTTTTCATCGTCAATTAATACTACTTTCATTCTTTTGTGGGATTTTTATAATTACTTTAGTCCCTATAGGATTATTTTCATTACTAAACTTATCTATAATTTCAATCCTAACCTTTTCTTTTTTATTCTTATTTAATAAATCTATTCGGTTATGATTCGCATTTAAAGCATAAGATTTGTGGTATTTGCTTTTTATTTTTTTCAATTTCATAGCAGCTTCTCTACCTATTCCATTATCTTCTATTATACACTCTAACTGATCTTTAGTTTTATTATTATATTTAAAAGTTATTATTAGCTCTTTAGACTCTTTTTTTTGTACTAACCCATGTAAAATAGCATTTTCAATATAAGGCTGTATAAATAATGATGGTAAATATACGTCTTCAGTACTTTTTTCAACCTCTGAATTTACTTCATAAGTAAAACTTTCTCCTATTCTTACTTGTTCAAGCTTCAAATACAATTTAATTGCTTTTATTTCTTCCGAAAGTGCCGTAAACTCTTTCCTACTAAAATCGAGATACATTCTAATTAAATCAGAAAATTCTGCTAAATATATACTTGCTTCTTTTTTCTTATTGGTAATGATATAACCTTGTATAGAATTTAATGTATTAAAAATAAAATGAGGATTCATTTGTGATCTCAAATTCTCCAATTTATAAGAAATCAAATCCCTATTTAACTTTTCTTTTTCATACAAAATGCTTTGACCTTTTCTTATTCTCCATATTATGAAATATAAAATTAAAACAACTATTGAAACTAGTAGCGATATAAACCACCATGTAAGCCAATATGGTTTTTCTATAGTAATATTTATGCTTTGCGATTCTCCATACTTTCCATTTTTACTATTAACTGTTCTTATTTGAAAAACATACTTTCCATTTGGGATATATGAATATTTCACATTGGTTTCAATAGAAGTTTTCCACTTTTTATCTAACCCTTTCAATCTATATTCAAAAACATCTTCATTAATATTATACCCAATTGTATTATAATGAATCTCAAGCTGATTTTGACTATATGGAATTTTATATTTACGTTTTATTGGTAATTCTTTATCTCTCGAGTAAATTTTATTTATAAAAACCCGCTGCTTTCCTACTTTAGTGTCTAACAGTTTTTTATCAATAGTTATTACTTCTTTATTACTCAAAACATATAATTTGTCTTTATATACCTTAAAATCAATTATTTTTTTTGTCTGAAGTTCCTTTTTGTAATTAAATTTAAAAACTTTTTCATTTTCCCTATCGTGATAACTAATATAATCATCATCTAAACTCCATAAATTGAATTTATCAGCGATTACCTTGTAAAATCTATTTGATTTTAAATTTTCTTCTTTTGAAACTTGATTCAGGTTTGTATCAATTTTAAGTAAACCTTGGTTAATTGTCCCTATCCAAATTGTTCCATCGGATGTTTCTGTACAAAAATTTGCTTGTATATTCTCTCCATTATATATTATTTCTTCTTTTAAAAAGCCTTCTCTAAGCCTATACAATTTGTTTGATAATGCAGTATAAACATCTCCTTTAGAAGACAAAAAATTAAACCATGATCTTCCTTCATATAATGTAGTATCTATATACTGATTAAAAAAAGACGACTCTAAATCTATTTTTTTTATACTAAAAGATTGTGAGTTTGAAATAAATAAAGTGCTATCAATTTCACGATAACTTACATCTTTATTAGCAATAATATACGAGACTTTTTTAAATTCATTTTTATCTAAATTCCAAATTAAACCTCCATTTGTTCCATAGACATAAACATGCTTATCATTAATCCTTTTTGCCCATTTAATTTCAGTAACTCTATTTGTTATAGAATTACTAAAACTTTTGTTATTCAATATGTTTTTCTCAAAAAATTCCCCATTGCTATTCAGGTAAATTACTTTATCTCCATGAAAAAAGAAAGAGTTGACATTATTTAGGTTTTTATTCAATTTTTCCTTTCTAATTTTTAAACTAGGAATAACATATAAACCATTTTTTAAGGTAGCAACCACAATATTTCCTTTGTAATCTTTTATTACTTGTGTAGTAAAAAAACCTTTAAACAATACTTCCTTAAGCACAAATAAATCATCTTTATACTTGTAAATGTAAAGCCCTTCGTTAGTACAAAAGAAAAATAAATCATCTATTTTCTTTATACTATTTATATGTTTATCTTGAAGTTTTATAGGCAACAAATTATTTTTGGAAACTCCTTTATTAGCATAGAATTTATATAATACAGCCTCATATTTATCCTTATGAATTTCTGGAGATTTAGTTTCTGATTGAAAACAGTATAATTCCTCCTCAATTTCAAATAACCTATTATAATGTTTTTCCTTAGTATTTATCTCGTAACCTTTTATTCTATTTGTTATATGATTAATTTTATATAGAGAATCAATAATTATATAACTATCATTTTTATAATTTTTTATGCATGAACTTTCCAATTCTAATCCTATTTCGTCTTTTTCAAAAACTATTTCTTTTGTTTTTAAATCAAAAAAAACTGCCTTTCCCTTATTAATAACACTTAGTATATCATTTGAAATGGCAAAATCAGGTAAAAAAGTAGCACCCTTAAATATATTTTTTAAATCTAAAGCTAATTTTAATTCATTATTCTCTACATAAAAAAATTGAGCATAGAGGTTATTACACCAAACTTTACCCTTTTCATCTTTTCTGAAATTAAAAACGGATAATCCTAATTGATTAGAATTTCTGATTTTCTCATAAGATTTACCATTGTAGTAAAAAAGGCCTATATCAGTAGCCAACCATAAGTACCCTAAATCATCCTCTATAAGGTCGTAAATTTCAACATAAGGAAACTCCCCCTCTTCAGATAAATTAACATAAACAGGATGCTGCGAAAAACAAATATTTGTAAAAAATATTGTGAAGAATGCTATTAAAAACTTAATATGTAAAATAATTTTAAATATAAAACAAAGTTATAAATTAACTTCATCCAATTAAGCGCATTTTTTTGAAGTGTCCTAATAAATAAATTGAATTGTTTTTTAAAATGATAAATAAGTTAAAAAATAATTTATACCCTGCATTTTTAATTCGTACTAACAAACACCATTACTCATATATCAATAAAAAGGCAAAATACATCTAGTACCAAATGATACAAAAACAGTAAGTACAATTACTATTAAGTTAATTATAGATACAAAAACGTAAAACTCATTTACATAAACAGTAAGTTCAATTACAATTAAGTTAACTATGAATACAAAAATGTATAACTCATTTACATAAACAGTAAATACTATTACAATTAAGTTAAAAAAGTATACAAAAAAGTGAAATTCATTTACAAAAACAGTAAATACCATTACAATTAAGCAAAGATTCCTTACTAAAATGATAACAAAACAAGCAGCAGATTGATCAGTAACCACCAAATAGTATAAAACTATAATTTCTAACCATTAAAACGGCTCTGAAAGCTTTTTAAAGAGATACAAACAAATCTCTAAGGTAATTCTATAATAAGACACTATATTCTTCCTTTAAAAACTACTAAACAAAACACATATTCTTATTATGATTTTAAGTAGCTTTAACAATATTTGTGAGAGTTTATTAAACTTGTAGTAAGAATATAATAAACTTTAGTGTATAAAAAAAGCTCTTAGTTTTTCAACTAAGAGCTTTTTAAAAAGAAAGGCAACGACCTACTCTCCCACCATTGGCAGTACCATCGGCGCTAATGGGCTTAACTTCTCTGTTCGGAATGGTAAGAGGTGAGCCCCATTGCAATAATCACCTTAAATCGTTTCAGTTTATTTCAACTGTATAAGTTAACATATGGTAAAATGATTGATTCGTTTTATAGAATTAGATATTGTTTAGTAAAGAGTTTGCTTCCCCTCACAAGGAGGGGAAGTACGTACATAAGCCTATGGGTTATTAGTACTACTCGGCTACATACATTACTGCACTTACACCTATAGCCTATCAACGTGGTGATCTTCCACGACCCTTTAAAGAAATCTCATCTTGTGGTGGGTTTCGCGCTTATATGCTTTCAGCGCTTATCCCTTCCCGACGTAGCTACTCTGCAGTGCCCCTGGCGAGACAACAGATACACTAGAGGTCAGTCCAACTCGGTCCTCTCGTACTAAAGTCAGATCCACTCAAATTTCTAACGCCCACAGCAGATAGAGACCGAACTGTCTCACGACGTTCTGAACCCAGCTCGCGTGCCACTTTAATGGGCGAACAGCCCAACCCTTGGGGACCTTCTCCAGCCCCAGGATGTGACGAGCCGACATCGAGGTGCCAAACCCCCCCGTCGATGTGAGCTCTTGGGGGAGATCAGCCTGTTATCCCCGGAGTACCTTTTATCCTTTGAGCGATGGCCCTTCCATGCGGAACCACCGGATCACTATGCTCTACTTTCGTACCTGATCGACCTGTATGTCTCTCAGTCAAGCTCCCTTATGCCATTGCACTCTACGCACGGTTACCAAGCGTGCTGAGGGAACCTTTAGAAGCCTCCGTTACTCTTTTGGAGGCGACCACCCCAGTCAAACTACCCACCACGCACTGTTCTCATCGCTGAGTTAGGCTCTAGATAAGCAAAGGGTGGTATTTCAAGGATGACTCCACAACGCCTAGCGACGCCGCTTCAATGTCTCCCACCTATCCTACACATTACTTATCCAAAGTCAATACGAAGCTATAGTAAAGGTTCACGGGGTCTTTTCGTCCCGCTGCGGGTAATCGGCATCTTCACCGATACTACAATTTCACCGAGCTCATGGCTGAGACAGTATCCAGATCGTTGCACCATTCGTGCAGGTCGGAACTTACCCGACAAGGAATTTCGCTACCTTAGGACCGTTATAGTTACGGCCGCCGTTTACTGGGGCTTCATTTGAGATCTTCGCCGAAGCTAAACCCTCCACTTAACCTTCCAGCACCGGGCAGGTGTCAGGCCTTATACATCATCTTTCAATTTAGCAAAGCCCTGTGTTTTTGATAAACAGTCGCCTGGATCTTTTCACTGCGGCCAGCATTACTGCTGGCGACCTTTCTCCCGAAGTTACAGGTCTATTTTGCCTAGTTCCTTAGCCATGAATCTCTCGAGCACCTTAGAATTCTCATCCCAACTACCTGTGTCGGTTTACGGTACGGGTTCTTATAATCTGAAGCTTAGAGGTTTTTCTTGGAAGCCCTTAGCCGCACTATCCACGCGTCCGAAGAGTTGTGGTACTATCACAGTTCAGCTAGGTCTGCGGATTTGCCTACAGTCCTAATACCTACATGTTTCAACGAGCTATTCCGTCAGCTCGCGGCGGGTTCATTACTCCGTCACCCCATCGCAATTATAAGAAGTACAGGAATATTAACCTGTTGTCCATCGACTACTCCCTTCGGATTCGCCTTAGGTCCCGACTAACCCTCAGCTGATTAGCATCGCTGAGGAAACCTTAGTCTTTCGGTGAGGGGGTTTCTCGCCCCCTTTATCGTTACTTATGCCTACATTTTCTTTTCTATCCGCTCCAGCAAACCTCACAGTTCACCTTCAGCGCAAATAGAATGCTCCCCTACCACTTTTAAAGTCCATAGCTTCGGTAATATGTTTATGCCCGATTATTATCCATGCAAAACCGCTCGACTAGTGAGCTGTTACGCACTCTTTAAATGAATGGCTGCTTCCAAGCCAACATCCTAGCTGTCTAAGCAGTTTCACCTCGTTTTTTCAACTTAACATATATTTGGGGGACCTTAGCTGATGGTCTGGGTTCTTTCCCTCTCGGACATGGACCTTAGCACCCATGCCCTCACTGCTGAAAAACATTTTATAGCATTCGGAGTTTGTCAGGAATTGGTAGGCGGTGAAGCCCCCGCATCCAATCAGTAGCTCTACCTCTATAAAACTTTTATTCAACGCTGCACCTAAATGCATTTCGGGGAGTACGAGCTATTTCCGAGTTTGATTGGCCTTTCACCCCTACCCACAGGTCATCCAAAGACTTTTCAACGTCAACTGGTTCGGTCCTCCACTGTGTGTTACCACAGCTTCAACCTGCCCATGGGTAGATCACTCGGTTTCGCGTCTACTACTACTAACTATATGCGCCCTATTCAGACTCGCTTTCGCTTCGGCTCCGAACCTTAAATTCTTAACCTTGCTAGCAACAGTAACTCGTAGGCTCATTATGCAAAAGGCACGCCGTCACATTGTTCAATGCTTCGACCGCTTGTAGGCGTACGGTTTCAGGTTCTCTTTCACTCCCTTTCTTAGGGTTCTTTTCACCTTTCCCTCACGGTACTAGTTCACTATCGGTCTTTCAGGAGTATTTAGCCTTACCGGATGGTCCCGGCAGATTCATACAGGATTACACGTGTCCCGCACTACTCAGGGTACTGCTATATCCTCTTCGCTTACCTATACGAGACTATCACTCTCTTTGGTGTGTCTTTCCAAACACTTCTAGTTAACTTAGATTCTAATGTCGCAGCCCTACAACCCCAATATTGCCGTAACAATATTGGTTTGGGCTAATCCGCGTTCGCTCGCCACTACTAACGGAATCACTATTGTTTTCTCTTCCTATGGTTACTTAGATGTTTCAGTTCACCACGTTTGCCCCCTTGCGGGTACTATATCTTCAATATAGTGGGTTGCCCCATTCGGAAATTTACGGATCAATATGTATGTGCCACTCCCCGTAACTTATCGCAGCTTATCACGTCCTTCTTCGCCTCTGAAAGCCTAGGCATCCGCCATACGCCCTTATTTAGCTTATTGTACTTTTTGCTATAGCATATTAAATACTATAACGAGCTCTTTATAATTCTTTATATTTTTATAAAAATATTTCGTTAGATACTATCTAACGCTCTATCTTGATTCTTTACGATATCATTTTACCAATATGTCAATGAACTTGTTTAATGTATCAATGTCTTAATTCATCAATGTTTCAATTCTATAATTGTTACACTTACTAATTTGATTAATTGTTACATTTATCTGTGGAGAATATCGGAGTCGAACCGATGACCTCTTGCGTGCAAGGCAAGCGCTCTAGCCAGCTGAGCTAATCCCCCATTGTTTCTAGTTATGAGGTTTTAGTGTTGAGTTATGAGTTTATCAAAATGCTCAACATAACCCGCTTCTAGAATTTCCTTTTGAAACTAAGCTCTTTTTTATTTTTACTATAGTAGTCTTGGGCAGGCTCGAACTGCCGACCTCTACATTATCAGTGTAGCGCTCTAACCAGCTGAGCTACAAGACTGTTTTTTCAGTAATGAGCTATTAGTTCTGAGTATTGAGTTTTCCCCCTCAATACTAACACCTAAATACTCTATACTAATCTTAGATCTTAGTCTCTTGTTTTAAAATTAACAGCTAAAGAGTAAAATATACCTTCTTTGTAACTTCACATCTTTTCTCTAGAAAGGAGGTGTTCCAGCCGCACCTTCCGGTACGGCTACCTTGTTACGACTTAGCCCTAGTTACCAGTTTTACCCTAGGCAGCTCCTTGCGGTAACCGACTTCAGGCACCCCCAGCTTCCATGGCTTGACGGGCGGTGTGTACAAGGCCGGGAACGTATTCACCGGATCATGGCTGATATCCGATTACTAGCGATTCCAGCTTCACGGAGTCGAGTTGCAGACTCCGATCCGAACTGTGATATGGTTTATAGATTCGCTCCATTTCGCAATGTGGCTGCTCATTGTCCATACCATTGTAGCACGTGTGTAGCCCAGGACGTAAGGGCCGTGATGATTTGACGTCATCCCCACCTTCCTCACGGTTTGCACCGGCAGTCTCGCTAGAGTCCTCAGCTTTACCTGCTAGCAACTAACGATAGGGGTTGCGCTCGTTATAGGACTTAACCTGACACCTCACGGCACGAGCTGACGACAACCATGCAGCACCTTGTAAAGTGTCCGAAGAAAAAGCTATCTCTAGCCCTGTCACTCTACATTTAAGCCCTGGTAAGGTTCCTCGCGTATCATCGAATTAAACCACATGCTCCACCGCTTGTGCGGGCCCCCGTCAATTCCTTTGAGTTTCAATCTTGCGATCGTACTCCCCAGGTGGGACACTTATCACTTTCGCTTAGTCACTGAAATAAATCCCAACAACTAGTGTCCATCGTTTACGGCGTGGACTACCAGGGTATCTAATCCTGTTCGCTCCCCACGCTTTCGTCCATGAGCGTCAGTATATACGTAGTAGACTGCCTTCGCAATCGGTATTCTGTGTAATATCTATGCATTTCACCGCTACACTACACATTCTATCTACTTCCGTATAACTCAAGTCAACCAGTATCAAAGGCAGTTCTACAGTTAAGCTGTAGGATTTCACCTCTGACTTAATTGACCGCCTGCGACCCTTTAAACCCAATGATTCCGGATAACGCTTGCACCCTCCGTATTACCGCGGCTGCTGGCACGGAGTTAGCCGGTGCTTATTCTTATGGTACCGTCAAGGTTCTACACGTAGAACGGTTTCTTCCCATATAAAAGCAGTTTACAACCCATAGGGCAGTCTTCCTGCACGCGGCATGGCTGGTTCAGAGTTGCCTCCATTGACCAATATTCCTCACTGCTGCCTCCCGTAGGAGTCTGGTCCGTGTCTCAGTACCAGTGTGGGGGATAATCCTCTCAGACCCCCTACCTATCGTTGCCATGGTAAGCCGTTACCTTACCATCTAGCTAATAGGACGCATAGTCATCTTGTACCGATAAATCTTTAATTAATCAATCATGCAACTAATCAACATTATGGAGTATTAATCTTCATTTCTAAAGGCTATCCTCCTGTACAAGGCAGATTCTATACGCGTTACGCACCCGTTCGCCGGTCGTCAGCAAGTAGCAAGCTACCTCTGTTACCCCTCGACTTGCATGTGTTAAGCCTGCCGCTAGCGTTCATCCTGAGCCAGGATCAAACTCTTCATTGTATAATCTTTAATATTATCCAATGTAAAAGTTTCAAAAGAATTTTTTAGAATTATTTAATCGCTTAAATAATCTGTGGTAATTCTACTCTTAAATTACGCTGTCAATTTCAATATTTTCAATGAACTTTGTTAATCTTAATATTTGACATCTTTCAATCAAAACTTCAATTAACTCCTTGTAGAAACACTAGAATCGAACTAGTTGATTTTTTTTTAAAATCTTTCCAAAATTTCTTAGATCGTGTCGCCTCCAAAAGCGGATGCAAAACTAATAACTTTTTTTAACTCCAACAAAACTTTTTTGAAGTTTTTTCTAAACATATTTTTATGAACGTTGAGACATGCTCTCATTTTAATAAAAAACCTCACTACAAAGTAATGAGGTTAATTTAAAAAGAAAGGCAACGACCTACTCTCCCACCATTGGCAGTACCATCGGCGCTAATGGGCTTAACTTCTCTGTTCGGAATGGTAAGAGGTGAGCCCCATTGCAATAATCACCTTAAATCGTTTCAGTTTATTTCAACTGTATAAGTTAACATATGGTAAAATGATTGATTCGTTTTATAGAATTAGATATTGTTTAGTAAAGAGTTTGCTTCCCCTCACAAGGAGGGGAAGTACGTACATAAGCCTATGGGTTATTAGTACTACTCGGCTACATACATTACTGCACTTACACCTATAGCCTATCAACGTGGTGATCTTCCACGACCCTTTAAAGAAATCTCATCTTGTGGTGGGTTTCGCGCTTATATGCTTTCAGCGCTTATCCCTTCCCGACGTAGCTACTCTGCAGTGCCCCTGGCGAGACAACAGATACACTAGAGGTCAGTCCAACTCGGTCCTCTCGTACTAAAGTCAGATCCACTCAAATTTCTAACGCCCACAGCAGATAGAGACCGAACTGTCTCACGACGTTCTGAACCCAGCTCGCGTGCCACTTTAATGGGCGAACAGCCCAACCCTTGGGACCTTCTCCAGCCCCAGGATGTGACGAGCCGACATCGAGGTGCCAAACCCCCCCGTCGATGTGAGCTCTTGGGGGAGATCAGCCTGTTATCCCCGGAGTACCTTTTATCCTTTGAGCGATGGCCCTTCCATGCGGAACCACCGGATCACTATGCTCTACTTTCGTACCTGATCGACCTGTATGTCTCTCAGTCAAGCTCCCTTATGCCATTGCACTCTACGCACGGTTACCAAGCGTGCTGAGGGAACCTTTAGAAGCCTCCGTTACTCTTTTGGAGGCGACCACCCCAGTCAAACTACCCACCACGCACTGTTCTCATCGCTGAGTTAGGCTCTAGATAAGCAAAGGGTGGTATTTCAAGGATGACTCCACAACGCCTAGCGACGCCGCTTCAATGTCTCCCACCTATCCTACACATTACTTATCCAAAGTCAATACGAAGCTATAGTAAAGGTTCACGGGGTCTTTTCGTCCCGCTGCGGGTAATCGGCATCTTCACCGATACTACAATTTCACCGAGCTCATGGCTGAGACAGTATCCAGATCGTTGCACCATTCGTGCAGGTCGGAACTTACCCGACAAGGAATTTCGCTACCTTAGGACCGTTATAGTTACGGCCGCCGTTTACTGGGGCTTCATTTGAGATCTTCGCCGAAGCTAAACCCTCCACTTAACCTTCCAGCACCGGGCAGGTGTCAGGCCTTATACATCATCTTTCAATTTAGCAAAGCCCTGTGTTTTTGATAAACAGTCGCCTGGATCTTTTCACTGCGGCCAGCATTACTGCTGGCGACCTTTCTCCCGAAGTTACAGGTCTATTTTGCCTAGTTCCTTAGCCATGAATCTCTCGAGCACCTTAGAATTCTCATCCCAACTACCTGTGTCGGTTTACGGTACGGGTTCTTATAATCTGAAGCTTAGAGGTTTTTCTTGGAAGCCCTTAGCCGCACTATCCACGCGTCCGAAGAGTTGTGGTACTATCACAGTTCAGCTAGGTCTGCGGATTTGCCTACAGTCCTAATACCTACATGTTTCAACGAGCTATTCCGTCAGCTCGCGGCGGGTTCATTACTCCGTCACCCCATCGCAATTATAAGAAGTACAGGAATATTAACCTGTTGTCCATCGACTACTCCCTTCGGATTCGCCTTAGGTCCCGACTAACCCTCAGCTGATTAGCATCGCTGAGGAAACCTTAGTCTTTCGGTGAGGGGGTTTCTCGCCCCCTTTATCGTTACTTATGCCTACATTTTCTTTTCTATCCGCTCCAGCAAACCTCACAGTTCACCTTCAGCGCAAATAGAATGCTCCCCTACCACTTTTAAAGTCCATAGCTTCGGTAATATGTTTATGCCCGATTATTATCCATGCAAAACCGCTCGACTAGTGAGCTGTTACGCACTCTTTAAATGAATGGCTGCTTCCAAGCCAACATCCTAGCTGTCTAAGCAGTTTCACCTCGTTTTTTCAACTTAACATATATTTGGGGACCTTAGCTGATGGTCTGGG